>DAISKX010000075.1:0-10147 GCA_036820725.1 Nitrospiraceae bacterium | reverse complement strand
AACGACTTCATCAATGTCTCCTCGGATCCACCGTCTGGCTTCACCAACCGAGGCGGCTGTCCAGTACGCGCACGTCGCAAGAAGATCGGCCTGGCCCAACCGGTATGCTCGCTGCTTCGCCAATAGTTGCTCTATAAATGGTCCCCCAAATTCCTCACGTCCCGTTGACTTCGGGGGTCGTCGCTTCATATAGGAGTGTCCCATCAGCTCTTTCAAAAGAGCTTGGTGTACCATCCCCTTGGCAGCCATCGTGCCACCCCGATCGAAGGACATTCGTCCTTTTGACAGGCGTTGGACCAAGGCATCGAGAACCATGTTCGCCGGGCCCGTATCAAACGCAATGACTCGATCTCTTCTTCCGCCTCTCGGAAGATAAGTGACGTTGCTGATCCCTCCCAAATTCACAATAAGCCTGCTATGGTGCGCGTGACGCATCAAAAGATAGTGTGCGTATGGAGCCAATGGAGCTCCCTCTCCGCCTGCCGCCATATCGCGCGCGCGAAAATTGGCGATGGTAGTGATATCGGTCCGCTCAGCAATGACCGCTGGTTCGCCAATCTGGAGCGTGGAACGTACGATGCCGATCGCCGATTCGCGAATGCCCTTGGGCAGGTGATGTATCGTCTGACCATGAGACCCGATGAGCTCGACCTCCGACGGATCCATGCCCGCTTTCCTGATCACCTGTAACGCCGCTCGGGCAAATACCTCTCCCAATAACACGTTGAGATGGCACACGTCCGCGACTGTTCCGGATAATGAAACTGTCAGAACGCGCCGCTGGAGGGCCCGCGCGTATGGGACCGACAGAAACGACAGCACGCGAACCCGGACAGAATCCTTACGACCGGAGAGATCCACGAGGACAGCGTCAACGCCGTCTCCGGACGTTCCGGACATCAAGCCGACGACTTTCTTGCTTCTCAACAGGACTCCATTTCAGATTGCGACTGGACGGGGCGATACGCTAATGGAAGTTATCGGCCGGGTCAAGGGTCCTCCTCCTATGGCTGGCAGTGGTTCACACCAGTCCGCGGTTCGTTGACAACACCTAGGTCGGATGTTACGGTCCGACCCCATGCGTACCTCACGGAGTAAGTTTGCACTTAGTACGGCCCTCCTGCTGGGTTGGACCCTTTCATTTCCCTTCATGCCGGCCGGAGCGGCCGAGCCGGTACCCGTCGTCGTCACCTTGCCGGTTCTCAAAGATTGGGCTCAAGAAATCGGTGGAGCCCACGTCAGTGTGACCTCTCTCATGACCGGCTATGAGAGCGAACACACCTACTCCCCGAAACCGAGCGATCTCATCGCAGTTCGCAAGGCCAGGATCCTCGTTGAAGTGGGGGCAGGGCTGGAGGTCTGGGTAGCCACGTTGGTAAAGAACGCAGGCAATTCCCGATTGTTGATTGTCACAACCTCGAACGGCATCGACCTTCTTCCCGATCAGGATGAAACTGAAGAGAAACACGAGCATCATTCGCAAGGAAACCCGCACATCTGGCTTGATCCGAACGGCGCCGCGATCATGGTGCGGCACATTACCGATGCATTGATCGACGCCGATCCTGCGCATGCGCCGGACTATCGAACGAATTCGGTCGCCTACCTTGCCCGACTCGATCAGCTTCAGGCGGAACTCGTCCGCCGCCTGGAGAGGATCTCAGACAGGCGAATCGTCGTGCATCACCCGGCATGGCCGTACTTCGCCCGCCATTTCCGACTCCACATCGTCGGCACTCTTCTCACGCAACCTGGAGCCGAGCCCTCTGCTCGTCGGGTCCATGACATCGTGCGAAAAATAAAGAAAGACGGTATCAAAGTCATCGTGTCGGAGGTGCAGTTGAACCAGAAGCTGCCGCAGCTTCTCGCGCGTGAGACCGGTGCACGGGTGGCAATCTTGACCACCCTCCCAGGAGCGGTCCCTGGAACAGAGACCTACCTCGACATGCTCCGATATAATGTGCTCCAATTAGCCGACGCGCTGGAAAAGGTAGAGCCGGGAGCGGATTCCCGCCGTCTGTAAGAGAAAGCGACCATCGTCCGGCCTTGCCTGACATCGCCCATGAGCAGCCATTCTATTATTTGCTTTGATCACGTGACGCTGGGATTTCCCGGCGTCATCGCTCTCGAAGACATTTCTCTGGAAATCGCTGAGGGAGAATTTGTCGGGGTCATCGGCCCGAACGGTTCCGGAAAAACGACGCTCTGCCGGGCTGTACTCGGGCTCATGTCTCCTCTCCGCGGCACACTGCGTGTGTTCGATTGTGCCTGCGACGAATTGCGTTGCCACCACCGAGCCCGGATCGGATACCTTCCTCAGAAAGGAATGATCGAACGCCATTTCCCCGTCACGGTGCTGGAGACGGTGATGATGGGGCGATACGGCGCCTTGGGACTATTCAAGCGACCAAGCCAGCGTGACCGAGACATTGCCTTGGAGTCACTCAGCCATGTCGGGATGGAGGGTCACCGCAATACCGCTCTGGGACAACTCTCCGGAGGGCAGCAGCAAAGAGTCTTCATCGCCCGCGCGCTGGCCCAACAGCCGCAAATCTTGCTGCTCGACGAGCCTACCACAGGGCTGGATATTACGACCCAGCACAGCGTGGTCGAACTCGTGCAGCAACTGCACAAGGAACTCGGCCTGACGATTCTTCTGATCACCCATGACATCAACATGATACGCTCTCGCGTCGATCGGCTGGTCCTGCTCAAAACCAAACTCTTCGCATTCGGCACTCCGCGCGAGGTCTTGAAGCCGGAGATTCTGAGCCAGGTCTACGGCAAGGATCTGGTGATTACCGAGAAAGACTTCGTCATCGTCGAGGATTACCATCATCATTGACAGGACAACGACAATCCTTGCGTGATTGGAATTGTTGCTTCCCGGATTCGATCACCATGTGAGTCATGCGGCCATTGCACACACAACGGCTCGCCATAGCAACACGCATTCAACGTGGAACCTTTCGATGATTGAAGCATTGACGTATGACTTTATGCAGCGGTCTCTTTTCGCAGCGGCCTTGGTAGGGTTACTGTGCTCCATCGTCGGCGTCTTCGTCGTCCTCCGTGGTCTGGCCTTCGCCGGGGCCGGGACTGCACACGCAGCGTTTGCCGGAGTGACCTTTGCCTATCTGGTCGGACTTTCACCGCTCGCCCTGGCTATCCTCTTCGGGTTGGCAACAGTGTGGATAACGGGGTGGGTGGAGGAAAAGGGACAAATGAAACTGGACGTGTCGATCGGAATTCTCTACACCACGACCATGGCCCTGGCCATTCTTTTTCTGGGTCTCATGAAGAGTTATAACCCGGAAGTGTACGGGTACCTGTTCGGCAGCGTCCTTTCGGTGACGACCGAAGAGTTGTATATCATCGGCGCATTGAGCGTGATCGTCTTAGGCACCATTTTGCTGTTTTCTAAGGAACTATACTTCATCGCCTTCGATCAGGAGATGGCTGAAGCATCCGGTGTCCCGGCCAGGCAGATGTTTTATCTGTTACTGTCGCTGGTGGCGCTCACAGTCGTCATCTCTTTGAAAACCGTCGGCGCGATTCTCGTCTTCGCCATGGTGCTGATCCCGGCTTCGACCGCGTATCAATTGACCCACAGTTTGTTCCACATGACTGTCTATTCCGCGTTGATTGGAACATTCTCGGCGGTGGCGGGTGTGATCGCGTCCTATCTGCTGGACTTGCCCTCAGGGCCGACGATCGTTCTGCTGGCCACGATGATCTTCTTCGTCTCGGTCGTCTTCTCACCAAAGCGGTTTCGCAAGCCAGTTTCTCATGTGCACGCTTGAGCACCAATCGAAGTCCGCCACCAATGATACTGACTGAATTTTCGTTAGGTCTTCCTGGTCGCGTGTTTGGAAGTGCGATGCCATTTGGTTCTTATGACCCAGAACACCGCATCCTCGACGAACTTAAGAGGCAGATAATCTCGATTGTCGTAGTTCTTACCGATACAGACCCCATAAAGGTCATGGTGACTTGTGGATCTTTCAACTTTTTCCACCACTAGGTCATCTGATGGTTTTTTATTCTTTCTGCAAGTGACCCATCGCTTATCTTGCCCATGCTCGTTACGGCTGCTCAAAACAGTCATCCAACAAGGCCGCAAGAAGGACGGGCGCCGAGGCCTAGTG
The DNA here is from genome assembly GCA_036820725.1 of Nitrospiraceae bacterium. Classification (GTDB taxonomy): domain Bacteria; phylum Nitrospirota; class Nitrospiria; order Nitrospirales; family Nitrospiraceae; genus DASSBQ01. The sequence continues at coordinate 5,999 of DAISKX010000075.1, read as the reverse complement.
GACAACTACGTTGAAATGAACGGACGACTGAGAACGAACTTGGTGGCTGTTTTGAGTAGCCGTCATTTGAGACGGGCCTGCTTGGCCCGTGCCCAAACCATGCCGGTCTGGTCCTTCGAACTGAAGCCCAGTCGTTCATAAAATCCGGGCATGCGAGTGCAGAGCCAGAATAGCTCGACCGTTTTCAGGCTGGGATGATGAAGAATACGTACGACCAACTCGGTTCCGATCCGACGACCTTGATAGTCCTTGTGGACCACGACATCCCAAATCGAGGCGCGGAAGACATAATCCGTCAACACCCTTCCAAACCCGACCAGTCGGTCACCGTTCCAAGCAGAGATTACGACATCCGTATGTTTCAACATCTCTTGTGCACGCTCAACTGTGCGGTCCTTGGCCCAGGGAGCTTGTTGGTACAGATGGACGAGTTGTGAGAGATTGATGTCTTTGCGCTCGGAGAAGGTAATAGTACCCTTAGCGCCCTTGAGGGTAGGAGGCATCTTGTACTAAATTAGTCTCCCGTTGTGGGGATGAGGCATCGCGAAGAAGTGTAAGGGGAATATTATGGGAACGCAAGTCCGTACCTGTCCGAAGTGCTTTCAGTTGATGTGGATCAAGGAAGATCAAGTGGAGATCCTCGATGAGGATACCATCCGGGCACGGTGCCCGCAATGCGGAGCGACCAGTCGCTTCAAGCTGGTCACGGAAGGGACGAATTCCTCCGGGCCCAAAATGGGCCACTGACCGCAAGGCGGAATTCTGAGTTGTGAATTCTGAGTTCTGAGTTGAGACTCCAAAAGACCCAATCTTTTAATTCAAAATTCATCATTCAGAACTCAGAACTTCTGTCGCTACATCCCCCGCCCTGCTCCCTCCAATTCCGGCTGGCTCCCCGGCAGAATCTTCGTAAGGACCGCCCGGTACTCGCCGAGCCTTTTCTCATCCGCAGTCGTCACATTCAATTCCTTGTCTCGTCGCATCCGATCCAGATGATCGAACACCGCGAGCAGGGGTTGCACGGCACTCAGTAACTTACCCGTCTCGAAGGCCTCCAGCGACTCCAGCAATAAATCATTCAGCCCCTTCAAGGTGGATCCACTGCTTTGGGAACGAAATCTGGAGATCGCCAGCTCATAGGTCTCTACCGTTTCCATCGTCGGCTTAATGCCGGTGGGAACCATCGATAAATGCACCACTGGTGGCAACTTTGCAGCATAGAGCTTGAGTTGCGAGACAAGGCTGCCGAGAACATCGAGCGCTTCATTCATTTCCATAGTCATAGCCTCATGTGTGGACTGTGACGCGAGCTCGGCACCCATGTCAAGGTCGTATTGTGGAAGAGGTCATGCCTTCGAGTGCGGCGTGCGCAGACGCGAAATCCGCTGGTACGGGAACTGTAAACTCCTGAAATATCCCGGTTCTCGGATGGGAAAACCCCAGTGTCCCGGCATGCAACATCACACGCGTGAATTGTTGCTCCCCGATTTCACGGACCCTGCCTCCTCCATATGTTTGATCACCAAGAATAGGATGACCCATCGCACTTAAATGGACTCTGAGTTGATGGGTTCGTCCCGTTTGCGGATAGAGGAGGACGTGAGCCGCCGCTTTTCCATAGCGCCGATCGACGTAATATTCGGTGACGGAGACCTTTGGTTTCGTCGTACGAACAGAAAATTTCTTCCGTTCTCTTGTATCCCGGCCGATAGCGAGTTCAATGCGTCCGCGGCCCTTCTTCGGCACGCCCCAGATGAGAGCTTCATATGCGCGCGAGATACTATGCTCCTTGAATTGCACCGCAAGCCCGCGGTGGGCGCGATCCGTTTTTGCCACAACCATGACACCTGACGTTTCTTTATCTAATCGATGGACCAAGCCGGGACGCTCCTTTCCGCCGACCGTTGAGATGGAGGATCCGGATGTTCCAAAATGATGCAAAAGTGCATTCACCAGCGTCCCCGACCAGTTACCGGGAGCAGGATGTACGACCAGTCCTGCCGGCTTGTCTAACACCAGCAATTCCTCATCTTCATAGAGGACCTCTATGCAGATTGCTTCCGGTTTCAAATCAAGCGGTTCAGGCTTCGGTATATCCAGGGTAATGCGGTCTCCGGGCTTGATCTTATAACTGGCCCGCATGGCCTGCCCGTTGATCCGAACCTGTCCCTCCCGGATGAGGCGTTGAATCGCAGACCGGGAACACAGCGGCTGACGATTGGCCAGAAACAGGTCCAACCGTTTAGATTTTTCGCCTGCCGTCACAATGAATTCGTCGGAGCTGGTCATGAAGAAAGGAACCCAGGTCATTCGGGAAGGACAACACATACCGGCTCAGAGTCAGAGGGAGACGCATTTTGAGAAGTCGTACTGCCGATGACATCTTCACAGTACACCCACAGACCATCCACAACTAACTCACAAAAACGAACACGCAGAACCTTCGATAGGGCCGGCCAGAGGCGGTTGAACCGGCCTGTTCAAAACTGTGACTCCTGCTTCCTAATTGACACAACCTTCAGCACAGTCATCCCCGATCAGTTCCATTCTCTATCGTGATGCTTTCAGAAATCAAACTTTTAGAAAGGCACCGCCTATATCCAATATCGGCATCTGATTTGCTTCCTATCTAGGTTAAAGAGATGTCCTATTTTCCTCTTGAACGGGACGATCACATGGTTCCACCATTTATCCACAATATCCTCAGATCGCTAAGGCAAACCACCATGAATGGCAGAGACGAACAGCATCGACACTTCGACAGCGACCATGAAAACCAGACCGACCTTGGCCCCGACGAGCGCCGAAATGATGAGCGCTTCTCGGTTCGCGGTCCCTGTGCATACGAACTCATCGAAGGTGAAGGGAAGGAGGCCGTCGTCGTCCATTATGGGACAGCCTATTCATTGAATGTCAGTGCGGACGGAATTCTTCTTATGCTCGATCGCAAGCCTCTGGTTCGGCAGCTGCTGGAGGTCCATAACCCTTCCATCTCAGGCCGGCAAGCCGTGACCCTATTTGAAGTACGATGGGCAACATGCCTTCCCACTGGGTCCACGAAACCCCGATATTTGGTTGGCTGCCGGTTGAGTTTCGGACGCTTTCCATATTTTCTTTTTCAGAGGGATCATCTCGATCACAATCTGTCGGGTCTTTCCTTATGACAAGCCTGTTCCGATCGCTCTCATCCGATGCCTGACACAATGCTGCTTGCTATTGAGACTGCCTCACTTTTGATAGGTCTCTGATAGGCCGCCCTCCTATTCCTTCCAACATTGAGAGAGGTCGGTGCCGGTCCAGCCGCGGGTTTCTCCTAGTTGCCGTCGTTCTGCATGGAGAAGATGATGAGGCCATGATCATGGAACCATCGTCACAACCGCTCTTCGCCCGCGCAAGACCACTCATGGGCAAGGCGGCCTTCTCCAGCTTGGTGAAAGGATTCAGCCTTGTGATTGCGGCCGTAATTGCCGGCTGTTCTACCAAGTACGAGCCGCAGCTGGTCCTAGCTCCGGCTCCAGTCCTTCAGGTGATTGACGCGTCTGTTGAATTACACCCGCTGCTGGCTATAGACGAGCTACGCTCCGGACATGCGACCTATGGCGTGCTTGCTGATGCCTATGTCAATAAACCGCCTTCCAAATTGACCAAGGTGATTACATCGGAGATTCTTAATGAATTGTCGGCTAGCAGGGTATTCCGTCAGATCACTGCATACGATCCGCATCCCGATCTTATTTTGACTGGACGAATCGAGCGGTTCTACGAACACGATCGACGCAAGATATGGACCTATGTTCCGTATTATTCCGATAAATTGGCCGGACTTTTCCGGCTCAACACGTATATGAGCACCGGCGAAGTGAACATGACGATGATGTTGCTCAAACCCACCGGCGAAAGGGTTGGAACCTACACGGGCCTTGTCAGATTTGATGAAGATTTTACTCCGAATGACGAAATGCGGCCTGGGGACCGCTTGAATCGTGCATTCAGTCAGGCATTGGAACAGATTCGCGACGACATGATCGCAGACACCAAGCTACCGAAAGCCCGGCTTACTGAACCAGTCGTTCAGCGTCACCGATCCGACGGCAATTTCTAGACTCATCTTCACATTGACAGCCGGGCGCGCCTGCGCTTGCAGTTTTGTTTTTATCAGCCGTTTTCGGCATCGGCTTTCCTGATGGGGGCCCCGCCTGAACCACAATTCCTGTGATCTCGAACGGAATGACTGACGACTGTGATGGGCTATTGTCTTGCGCCTCAGATCGGTCCATTCTGTAGAGTGAGATTTCCTACGTTGATTATGGAATTTGCGTGATTCTAGGACGACGAGGAGGAAACCATGTTCAGGACGGTTCGCGTATGGATGGCCATCGCTGGAGTATGTAGCGCGTTCTTCATCACCCACCCAGTCGGTGCTGAAGAACCCACCGGGATTCCGCCAGAGACAGTGGCTGACTATATCCATGCCGTGATCGAGGCTGATCGTACGTTCTACACCCTTCATGTCGTGGAACGCATGCATCTGTTGGGAACCGCAACGGCAGCGGAAACATGGCGTGCTGACAAACGATCACTGCCGTTGCCCGCGCAGTTCTTACGCGAGGCGAGCGACCTCGCAGCTATCACAGGCACGAAGGTCCGGTACCGGCTGATCAGTCTTTGGCCGATTAATCCCCGCAATGCAGCAGCGAGTGTTTCTGAAACACAAGGGTTGGAAGCCACACGCCAGCATCCTGAACGAGCATCCACCCGTACCGTCATGATCGAGGGCACACGGTATTTCCAAGCGATTTACGCCGATCGAGCCGTGACTCAAGCATGCATCGGTTGTCATAATGCACACCCGAGCAGTCCAAAGAAAGATTTCAAGATTGCCGACATTATGGGCGGTCTGGTGATCGAGATTCCTCTGGAGCGGTAATCGTCCAATAGCCCATCAAGACTGGCCATGACGGATCCGCATCGCACCCTTCACGGGATGTAAGCACGTCGTTTGCCAGATGAAGATCCACGATGGTCCTGAGACGCACGGCTGGTCGGGGTGGCGCAAGAAGTCAGAACACGATAACGGGAGACGATGGACAGATGGATACTGTTCGCATGACCGAAGCCCATGCAGAATGGATAGCGCACACGTTGGACGACGCGGTGCATATACCTGGCAGCAGAATCAGACTGGGCCTTGATCCCTTGATCGGAATCATTCCAGTTGTCGGCGATGTCATCGTGACGGCGTGTGGTGCTCCCATTCTTTTCATCGCTCGACGTTTGCGCGTTCCGCTGCCCGCGCTACTCACTATGGCGCTTCGCCTGTTGACCAATGGGGTCATAGGAAGCGTGCCTGTATTCGGCGATGCGTTCTCATTCCTATACAAATGCCATGCAAAGAATGTGGCCACACTCCTTCGAAGCGTGAAACAGGGGGCTGAAGGCAGCTGTGCCCTCGTCCCGGAACCGGTAGGATACAGAGAGATCGCCGTCATGCTCTTATTGATCGCCCCTATTGTTGTGTTTGTCGGCCTCGCCAGTCTGTGGTTCTGGCAGCATGACGTCTCCTTCGTATCATTTCTTTTTCCCCCACCCTACCAGAGCCGGATCGATTGACTCACGGACCGTTATACACCCCGAGCTCCGTTTGCATGAAATGGAATCACCGAAATAAGTTCTGAGTTATGAATGATGAGTTTTGAGTTGGAAGACCGATTCTCCAACTCACACTTAGAACTCACGCAAGGAACCTTATGAGCACAGGCAAAGTCATTCAGATCATCATGGCCGCTCGCCACGAATGCTTAGGATGCTAGAGAGCTGTAGAGGAGGAGAGAGGTTTGGCGATGTCCTCAAGCGAACGCCGCTCCGCATCGACTCCGAAGAACCACGCGATGGTGCCTCCTGCGACCATGAGAGTGGCTCCTAAGAGATACCCGTAGAAGACGCTGATCGCAGAAGATTGAATCAGATACCCGAACAGCCAAGGTGAGAGGACGCCGGCC
>DAISKX010000074.1:0-10179 GCA_036820725.1 Nitrospiraceae bacterium | reverse complement strand
AGCAATCCCCTGATGTCAGCTTGGGAAGCTAGGACTCTACCACTGAGCTACGCCCGCTCTCGGAGGATTCTGCGAAGGCCGTTCAGATACTCTGGAACGGTGTATCGTTATACCGGAAGACTCGATTGGTGTCCAGCCGGCGAACCTTCAAGAGAGAGCCGTACAGCTCTCCCCAGGTAGATGGACCGGGACTGTGCAACCTGCCATCAAGGCGACCAGGAATACATTTGGGACGCACAGAGGACGCTCTCACACCTGAGGATAGTGAAGATGCTGGCAGGACAATTTGTTGAGTGCGGTAACTGCGCATGTACTGTTGGCGCGTTTATAATGCTCAAGGATTCAAACAAATTACAAATGGAGCAATCTCCCTCGAATGGCCTGCTCAATAGCGGCAAGGAGTTGGTCAGGTATGTGCTCCTTCTGAACGAATCCATTGGCCCCAGCCTTCAACATCTCCTCCCTGGCATAGGAGGTGGGAATGGCGGAAACTCCAATGATGGATGTCTCGGGTAACAGGGTTTTAATCTGACGAGTCGCGGTCACGCCATCGAGTCGGGGAATATTCATATCCATCAGCACCACATCGGGGCGCAACGTCTCCGCCAATTGCGTGGCCGTCAGGCCATCCTCAGCCTCCCCAACCACTTCATAACCCGGGCTCTCCTCGAGGAGACTTCGCACGCTGTCCCGAAATGCCGGAAAATCATCCACCAATAAAACACGAGTGGCTCCATTCGTTGGCGGTGTCATCTTCGACTCCATGTGCCCTCCCCTCTTGCTCTGTACAAACGATCTCCATACTGAGGACGTCAGAACAAGAGGTTATAGGGAGAGGAGCATCCTGTCATGTAAAACCATAATCCACGCCAACAGACCCATGCATAGGCACCTGCCTCTTGGAGTTGATCACCACAACGATGTCCTGATCCCCGCTCGACCACCACCATTCGGAGTGGCGATGCCTTAGCTACAATAGAGGAGGAGGCGATGACAATTAGGTGGACGGATTGCTCAACGGTTAGGGTGAGGCATGAACATCCTTGGCACGGATGGAGATACGATGGCGCGAGCACCATCGAAAAGGCCCGGGCTCTATGGCCACCGGCTGGATCAACGGTTGATCTTCATTGCCTGGGAGATTCTTTGACAAGCTGCTGAGAAGGTCGAAGGGAAGGACGGAAAGGTGATTCAGGAGGCCTGTTATTCTCTTGGCCACGAGAACTCGTCGCGACCTCACTCCAGTCTTGCAGACAATATCGCGACTGAAATGGACCTCGTGAGTTCTTTGCCGCATTGCGGCCATTTTCGGAGGCGATGGTCTTGGCCTTGATGTGCTCAGGAGGAGTCCTGAGGTCCCAGACGATCCCGACCCAGGAAAGCATGATCAGGATGTAATACGAAAGGTCCACCTCCCACCAAAACCACCCCTGATTGACGGCCGACTGATAGTAGTGGTGATTGTTGTGCCAGCCCTCTCCACAACAAAGGACCGCAAGAACGAAACTGTTCTTGCTCCCATCGCTGGATCTGTACCGAACTCTGCCGATCATGTGGGTCAGAGAATTGATGAAGAACGTGCAATGGTAGAGCACCATGGTGGAAATGAAGAAACCCCATATCAAGCCTGGGAAACCCCACAGCGCGTAAATCAGGACCGCATACAACGTGGGCGGGATGAGGTAATACCGATCGAGGAAACCTATTTCCGGGTACTTAGAAAAGTCCTTCACGAGATCGAGATCCGTCCGTTGAGAATCTCTCGACAAAATCCATCCGACATGGGAGAACCAAAATCCTCTTTGGATCGGGGAGTGAAAGTCTTCCTTCTGGTCTGAGTGCTTGTGGTGGTGCCGATGGTGCGCCGCCCACCACAAGACTCCCTTTTGTGCTGATGTCATAGCCAGAAACGCAAAAAGAAATTGCAGCACCCTACTGGTCTTGTATGAGCGGTGGGCAAAATACCGGTGATACCCTGCTGTGACGGCGAACATTCTCAGATAGTAGCTGGCCAGGCCCAGTATCACCCATTCCAACTTGATTCCCGTTTGAACGGCGAACAGGCCCATCAGGTGAATACATACGAATACGAGGATACCCCCGTAGTGGGAGATCTCCCCTTTCAATCCACATCCCCGTGTATTTGCCGATGCATACGAAACGTCATTCATCATGCTGTTCCCATCTGATTCCTCTCCGTCTCACTCGAATCACCAGGCTTATGCGACCAGATCTCAATCTTGCAGTCGCCATGAGAGAGTCATGTCGCAGGGATTATTGTGGCAATTCGACCGAGGGAGGTGGGGTTCGGTGCGAGTCCTAGAACGTCGGTCTGCTTCAACGTCAAGGGATGAACGGGTTCGGCTGATCTTTCCACCTACGGCATAGTCTAGAGGAGGTATTAGCTGGAGGCTGAGCAATATTGAACAGAACCAACATCTCTCTTGCCATATCTATGTAACTCGGTTCAATGCACCGGATCTTCGCGTGAAGAGACTCGCGCAGTTGTCCAAAGGCCAGTCCGCAGTACTCTTGGTGGAACTAGAATGAAAAGTGACGGACGTGTCTTGCTCATTTCCTTGGCGACAGAGCGGTTCCTCATCCCCTTCGCTCGCTGTCATTGATCTTTACTTTTCCATGTAAGCGAGGGCCTCATGGAAGAGATTCTCGCAGGTACCTACGATCATTCATTCGACACGGACGAGGAAAATCCGTTAGTCTATTGATGTGATCAGTACGCTTCACCACATATGGCCGGTGAAGAGATGGACCGCAGGGATGGTTCAAGATACATGGGCGGACGTCGCGAGTAAAGCAAAATGAATGCAAGATGTTTCGAAGGTGGGGAACCCTGGGGCAATGTACATGAGAGATAGACGATGAGTTTGATGATCGACATAGGAAGTGTCAGCGCAATACTCCTGACAGATGGAAAGTGGCACGAGGTTGTTGGAGGCTCTTTTTATCTTGATACATTTGAATTTAGAGACGGTGAAAAGCCGTTAGGCGGAGTCGTTGCGCAAGGGGTATCATCAACGGGTGCGCGATGGAAAGAGAGTGCTTGGCCGGATGCGTGGCAGGCATCTCCACTCACATCGATCGTCGCGGTACGATATCAAGAGGAAGACGTCTGCCCTCTCCCTTCCTCAAAGGGGAGGTAAGGGATCGAGTGGGATTCGCAGGACCAAGAACCAACGCGATACATACAAGCCTCATGTAACCGGTTAACACTCCTCCTTATAACCACCTGCTACCATTCTGCTATCCTACGAAAAAAGCTGAACACAAACTATCCGGGCTCGATCGTCACTCGCTGAATTCTGTTGTTCATCTGCATTGCCGAGACCGAAGATAAATCTTATCGATGTGTCTCATCGCAAGTCGGCAAACCGCCGCGTGAGCATACCGCTATCAAATTCCTTTTCAAGAAATCGTAACCCACTTCAGACAAGAACATTGTCGTGCGTGGTTCTGGCGGAGCCATGCATAGACCATCATGATCAGACGCCGTAATAAGACCATTCGGTGAGTTTTGGCGATAACGAAACTCCGAATCCGGCACGCCCCAAGAGGGCGGCAAGCTCTATCAAGCGTCGGCGTAAAGAGCGGCGCCGACGAGGATAAGGAGAAGCCCACAGAGACCTGCGATCAGCGCCACCGTTGTGGAATACCACTGGAAGCGAACAGCAATTCCGCACAGTATCACTGAGACGACGAGCAGAGGTATCCCGAATCCCATGGAGTAAAACGTGAGCAAGGTGAAGCCATCCATCATGGTATCGACATTGCCGAGAGATGACAACGCGGCCCCAAGCGCGGGCCCGACAGAGGGAGTCCAAGCCGCAGCGAACGTCCCTCCGACTGCACAGGACAGGGCATAGCGGATCGAACGGGCGTTGGGGTGGATCCGTTTGCTCATCACGAGGAAGAACGGGTTGGCGATGGTCGTGACGTATAGTCCGACTATGACGATGATAATCGCGCCGGCATGACGAATAGAGAGTTGATAATGGACGAGCCATGAACCGATGAAAGTCGTGGAGGTACTGAGACCGATGAATACCCCCGAAAAGCCGGCAAGAAACCACAGGGTATGGATGACGATCGTGAGATGTTCTGCCCCGCGCGCGCCGGTTCGTGTCAGATCATGCAGCGACATTCCGATAAGGTAGATGAGAGAGTAGAGGCAGAACGCCAGCGCAGCGGGCGATAGCCCCGAAAGAAGGCCCGACAGGAAGGCTGCCATGAGAGACGTCTCTGGGAGGAAGGCGAGCAGCATACTCAGTCAGCACTCTCGTCAGGACAGGAGAAAACCTCATGCACCCCCTGTCCCGACGGGATCAGTGTATTGTTGAGAGGAACGACCGTAACTGAGGATTCTGCAGCACCCTGCCGCCCCGATGCGTGAGCACGATGCGGCCATTCGCATCCAGCACCACATACGTCGGCGTAACATTGACTTTGAACGTCTGTGCCAGCCACCGATCTTCGTCATAGCCGGTAGGAAAGACAAAAATATCCGGGCGGGCTTTCACGAACGCTTCGACGTTCGTTCTGAGATCCGCAAATCCTATGGACAGCACGCGGAGCGGCTTCGGCTTGTCATTCCGATAGAACGTTGCCAATTCCGGCAACTCACGCTGACAGACCTGGCACCAGGGAGCCCAAAATATCAGGAGGACCGGCTGCCCCTTCAATGAATCCCAGCTATAACTGTCTCCCTGCATCGTCACGATGTCGAATGCCGGGGCCGCTGGCGCCTCGGTCCCGGCGTACCCCATCCTTGACGCGGACAGTCCCATCAGCAACAGTCCGATCGCCAGAACGTCGATTGTTCTCAGACGCATGACCACCGCCTCCCATCACGGCTTGATGTACAAATAGCCCTGCTGTTGCAGATCCGCGATCCGCTTCACCGCGACCGGATGCAATGTGGCGACGAATCCTTTCGCCAGATTGTCGATGGTCTTGCCGAAGAACTTCATCGAGACCTGGCACATTTCGGCTTTGACTCCATTCCCGATCGCTTGGTCAAAGCGTTTCGTCATTTCAGGATCCATCTTGTCCTTCTCGAACAGCTCCAGCGCCGGCCCGTGTACGACCAGTTCAACGTCGATCTTGTCAGGACCTCCCTCCGCGTCGATATGTTTGTTGATCAGGGCCAGCGCATACTTCGCGACCTCGGGATCCTTGCCATCGACGTGATACAGCACTTTTACTTTTCCATGTCCCGATGAATCCGCCGCATACAGATTCCCAGCGCTCATCGACAGTCCTGCCACAAACAGCAGAGCGATAAAGAAACCCAATATCCGCTTGAATGACGGTTGCATAATCATGGGATCCTCCTTGGTTGGAATAGGTGACCGTAGGACATCATGCCCCATGCTACGACCACTGATCGAAAAGGTGTTAGAGGAGGACCGGCCTCGTCCCGACCAATTATTCCTCTACGAAATAGGGGGAAATACCTCTACGAGGAAACGACATTTCTAGTGTCCATCCTGTGTCCTCGCCCTCAAAGGCAGGGAGAGGAGAAAGGTGACCCTCCCCTCTCCCCGTGGGGCGAGAGGGAACATGGGGTTGTCGAATCGTGATTATTTTGGCCCTAGGTAGGATAGCGCTTACTGAAGTACACGGCGGCTTGCGACCGGCGAGATACATGCAGTTTCTGAAAAATGTTGCTGAGATAGTTGCCGACAGTCTTCTCGCTCAGGGCCAGCGCGGCGGCAATTTCCTTGTTGGTTTTCCCCTCGGCAACCAATGCCAGCACCCGCTGCTCTTGCGGCGCCAGTGGTTGCTGCTTTCCGTCATCAGCTGAGGTGGAAAGAGACTTGACCTTGGTAAGCACCCGCCGGGTGACACCCGGATCCAGAATCGACCGCCCGCTTGCCACCGACCGGACAGCCCGCATCAACTCATCTCCGCTGACTTCCTTGAGCAGGAATCCGTCGGCCCCTGCCAGAATGGTGTCCAGTACGGCATCATCGTCGGCAAAGGAGGTCAAGAACAACACGCGCGTCTCCGGATGACCCGCTCGGATCTCGCGGCAGGCTTCGATCCCGCTGCCGTCCGGGAGCCGAACGTCCATCAGCACCACATCGGGTTTGAGGGTAAGGCCCTGGGCGATAGCCTCCGTCATCGTGCCGACCTCCCCGACCACATGGAAGCCTCCTGCTTCGCTGAACAACGTACGGAGGCCGAGACGAAGCACTTCGTGATCATCCACGAGCAGCAGTCTGATATCAGGGGTCTCTTCCTTAGGCATGCACACGCTCCACGGGGATATCGAAAATAATACGCGTCCCGGCTCCTGTTTGAGAGCTGAGAGAAAGCCTGGCGCCCAGTTTCCTTGCTCGTGCCGCCATGTTTTTCAGGCCTTCTCCATGTCCCTCGACGGCCTCGGGATTGAATCCCTGCCCGTCGTCCTCGATCATGAGGCGCACGCCATCACCGTGCCGCTGTAATGAAATAGATTCGTTGCGTGCCCCGGCATGCCGGAGGCTGTTGCTTATGGCTTCGCGGACGATGAAGACGATATGGGTGGCCTGCTCCGACGTCATCTCCTCGGCGGCGGCCGGATCGATATCCACCCGGCAGCGAAAATTATCCGAATGTTCCATGGTTCTGGCCAGCGACGTCAGGACGGTTGGAAGATGTGCGCCCTCCGTCATCTCCGGCTCAAGACCGGTAATATACGCGCGCAAGTCACGGATGATCGCTTTGAGGCTGGCTCGCGCTGTCCCGAGAAGGTCAACGGCCTCCGGCGGATTCTTCGTCACGAGTCCCTGACAACGCTCGAGGCTTAATCCCATGGCAAATACCGATTGAATGATGCCGTCGTGGAGGTCCTGAGCCATGCGTTCGCGCCTGTCGAGGGCCTCGCGCAATTGCTGCTCCGCTCTGGTCGTCTGAACCAGCGACGCTTCCAGATCGACGACCATCCGCCGGTACCCGTGAACCATCGAGCCCAGCACCAGAAGATAGGCCGTAAGACGGATCACATGCCAGAACCACCATCGAGCATCCCAGAGCGTGGAGTAAATGAACATCCCTTCGGCCAGTGCGAACAGAAAGGCCAGCGACGCCAGAAGGGCATCCTCCGCTCGACCTACACGCCGGTATTCCGTGGTAAATCGAAGGGCGGACGCGAGGAACAGCATACAGGCGAAGCTTTGCGGAGCCACTGCGGTGGGCGTAAACGTGTCGTCTCGCAGCATCACCGGAATATGTTCAGAAAAGGCAATCGCCCAGGTACCCAACGCGATCGAGAATCCTACGATTCCCCAGCTGAGGAGGCGCTTCTTTACCGGAGCTTCGGAGAACTCCGGAAACCAGATCAGGGCAAATCCGATCGCACCCGTAAGACTGGCCATATTGCGCAAGAGAATAAAGGCATTCCCCGGTTCCACGACCGCATGACACTCTTCCAACAGTCCCATCGCCAGAAACCCGGTCGCGACAGGGTACAAGCGGCCCCCACCCGAACCGATTCTCTGAAACAGGACCACAGCCATTGCGATGGCTGCCAACCCGCCGAGTGATTCCATGGCGGAATGAAGCGGCTCACGATGCCAGCGCCAGTCTGGATACAGGATATATAACCCGACACTGGTGATGGCCGCGCCGGTACCGATGACTGCCATAAGGGCATGGAGGGGGAGCCGCTTCGGCTTCATGATGGTCGGATCACACTATGGAGGGTCCAAGGGAACCAACAGTACGCCGAGTGTGAGACTCAACGCAACTTCTCGAAAGGACCGGCGATCCAAGTCACTGACGAGGTCGCGAAGCCATTCTTGACCGTGAGCAGGTGAGGTAGCGAGGGTACCGGCTTTCATTCGCTACCTTCCACTAGTGTTGCCCTGCGGTTCGTAGGCATTCCATAATGCACGACGCACACAAGGGAAGGACCCCTATCGTGAAATGCTCTTTGATCGTTGCCACGGCATTCGGCTTCTACCTCTTGGCCTCTCCACCTCTCCCGGTACACGCATCGGATCCGAACGTCTCAGAACGTCGTTCACAAGACCCGGCCAAGAACTCCTCAGCCAAGGCTTCAGGAAACGATCTCCAAGCTAAACGAGCAGCGGCAGAAAAAGAACTTGCCCAGATCAATTCACCAAAGACATTGAGAACGGGTGCACCGGACGGTGTGCCGGAATCCGAACTTCAGGAGCGCCGGTCATTGCTCCAGCAACTCCTGAATATCTACGACCGGCATCTCGACGAACTTCGAAAGATCGACCAGACCCGTCAACGGCTACAAGAAATCGAGCAGTCGGCGAAGGAATGGAACGGCTTTTCTACTCCGCCCCCCTACTCGATCCTCATGCTCGATGATGTACGCGATACCTTACGATCCATGACCGTCAACCTCGAAGGCATGCAGAGTCGGAACACCATGACCGAACATCTCGAGGAAACCGCCCACAGTGTCTTGAAGCAATCGGAAGGGCAATCCCGGCAAGCCGCCGAACGCCTGGAGGATGCGCATGACCCTGCCGAAGCGGAAAAACTCACGTGGACAAGGAATCTTTGGCAACTCCGCACCAGGGTGGCGGCTGCCCGATCCGCCATGCTCGAGACGACCCAGAAGCAACTCCATGACGAGATGGCGGAAGTGCGTCAACGGATCGCGCTGGTCGAGCGCCAGGAACGAGCAGCCGAACAGGAGGTGCAATTCACCGATCAGGATTACGAAAGGATCACAAAACGGCTGAACGCGGACCATCAGACGATCGAGGATGAGATCGAACGCGCGTTGCTCGAGCAACCGTCGCGGCGGCGCGACGTCGAGAAAGCGGAGGCGCTGCTGGCCGTTGCCCAAGCTGCTGCCCGCTCTAAGGGCGCTCCTACGAAACAACCGCGCGGAGGCCTCCCGAAGCTGATGGAATCCGTGGATCTGAAACGACTCCAATCGGACAACCTCAACCTGCACATCGATCTCCTTCGACACCTCTTGGACGATATCGAACAAGAACAACGTATATGGGAGCTCCGATTTGCGGCAGCCCGCCAACGTCTGGCCCCGGCGGAAGAACGAGAGGCACAGAAGAAACTCGTGTCGGCTCTCAAGCAGATCAAAGGGCGCAGGGAATACGGCTTTCAGCAACTTGCCATGACGGCAGCAGAGATCAGTGAATTGGAGGATCGCATGGCAGAAACCGCTTCATCCTTCCAGGGAGCACATCTGGGAGAAATGCTCCGTGCCTTCCGTCATCGCGAGGGCCTGTACCGGCGCATCGTCCAGCGCGATGATGGGTTGCTGCGACTCATTGCCTACCGGCAGGCCGAGTTTGAACGCCTCAACCGTGAACGCCCGTGGTCCGCGCGTCTGCAAGATTGGGGCACCTCAGCGATGGCCACCCTACGGCGCGCATGGAATATCGAATTATTCGCGGCGGAGGACACGATTGAAGTCGACGGGCAGTCCATCACCGGTCGTCGGAGCGTCACCATCGGCAAGGTGCTGAAAGCACTGGCAATCCTTATCGTCGGCTATTGGATTTCGTTGGTCCTTGCACGGCTGGCGCAGAAAGCGGCGGTCTCCCGCTTCCAGATGGATCCCGACGTCGCCAACATCGTGCGCCAATGGACTCTGGCGTTTCTTTTTACGATTCTCCTTATCATCACTCTGATCTCGGTCAAGATTCCACTTGCGGCGTTCGCGTTTCTCGGCGGCGCCTTGGCGATCGGAGTGGGATTCGGCACTCAGAATTTGTTGAAGAATCTCATCAGCGGCATGCTGCTGCTCATCGAGCAGCCGTTGCGTGTGGGAGACGAGATCGAAGTAGACGGGATACGAGGGATGGTGACGACCATCGGGTTACGCTCATCCACGATCCGAGAGAGAAATGGCGTGGAAACACTCATCCCCAACAGCCATCTGCTCGAGCGCAATTTGACGAACTGGACCTATTCAAGTTATCGCAAGCGCTACGCGCTTCGCGTGGCGGTCGTCGCCGGAACCGCGACGCGCCGTGTCCGAGACTTGCTGATGGAGATGGCCGGTCAGCATGGACAGGTCCTGAAGGATCCGCAGCCCTCCATTCTGCTGGAGGAATTCACTGATAGCGCGCTGGTGTTTTCGCTGCAGTACTGGATTGAGATCGGCCCGGCGGTCGACCCTGCGACGATTGCGAGCGATCTGAGATTTATGATCGAGAAGACCTTTGC
>DAISKX010000073.1:0-10321 GCA_036820725.1 Nitrospiraceae bacterium | reverse complement strand
ATGGATGGCGCGCGCCAGCAAATCCTTTCCGGTTCCGCTCTCGCCCGTCACGAGGACGGTGGCATCGCTTTGGGCGACCTCCAGCGCGAGGCGTTTGACCAGGTCCATCTGTTTAGACACGCTGACAATACGATCGAATCCGAATTGCTCCTGAAGACCTGCTCGGAGCACCCGATTGTCTTGCGCGAGGCGACGTACCTGCAGCGCTCGGCTGATGATGATCTTGAGCTCATCATTGTCCACCGGTTTGGTAATGTAGTCATAAGCTCCTTTGTGCATGGCCTCCACGGCGGACTTTACCGTTCCATACCCGGTGACAATCAACACCGGTACCTCCGGCATATGCTGTTTCGCTGCCTCGAGCACGTCCATGCCGGATATGTTCCCGAGCTGAAGGTCGGTCACGATGAGATCGAACGCCACTTGATCCTGGATCAAACGTAGGGCATCGGCTCCGGAATTGGCGAGGATGAGCTCGTAGCCAGCCGGCTTGAGCACAAGCTCAAGGAGGCGGCGCATCCGTTCTTCATCTTCAACGATCAGGAGGGTTGGAGCGTGCATATTGGGATACCTGGTCGGCACTGACTCCGCGACCGATTCCCTAGCGTATCACTATTAGAGGTGCGGGGAGAAGGGTCAACAACTGGGATGTGTCCCGGCATCCGCTTGAGGAGGCCTGTCACTTCCGGTGTGCACGGGTGTTGACCTGCGCAAGCGAGACATTCCGTTGAAAGCCGCTGAATTTGGAACGGCGCACTGGACTGTGCTGGAACGTCAAGGCGAACTCGGCTGCGCTGAAGGCCTCGAACCTATCGAGGTCGGGAGACAAGGTCATGGCATGTGGCTGGAAGGCCGGTTCCTGAGTACCCTGAGCGTTGACATTGTAGGGACAGATGTCGAGGCAATCGTCACAGCCAAAGATCCTGTTGCCAAGGCTCCGGGCGAGGTCATCGGGAATCGAGCCGGCGTCCCTGAGTTCGATGGTGAGGTAGGAAATGCAGCGACCTGCATCGACGACATAAGGCTCAGTGATCGCGCCAGTCGGGCATGCCTTTATACAGAGGGTACAGCTTCCACAGAGATCAGTCCCCGGTTCGTCCGCAGAGAGCTCGAGCGTGGTTAGGATTTCTCCCAGCAGCAACCACGAGCCGAACTGCGGTGAGACGAGGTTGGAGTGCTTTCCGATCCAGCCGAGACCGCTTCGCTCCGCCCAGGCCTTTTCCATGATCGGGCCGGTATCGACATACGAGCGTGTCACCCCGTGGGGGGCGATGGTTCGGATATACCCTTCCAATTCCTGTAATCGTTGTCCGACAATCTCATGATAGTCGAGTCCCCACGCATAGCGGGCGATCCGTCCCTCTCCGGCCCGTTCAGTGGCCTTGTGATCCGTGTAGTAATTGATTCCAACAGAAATGATCGAACGGCACCCTGGTAGAACCAGCGATGGATTCGCGCGGCGATCGGGGTTGCGTGCCATCCAACTCATCGTCGCGTGAAATTCCCGCTCCAGCCACTGTTGCAGTCTGGCCAAAAGGCGGGGCAGAAACGCGTCGGGTGCAGCGGCGGGTTCATGGGGCCGGAACTGAGTCACGGCACTGATACCTACGGCATCGAATCCTACCGCGAGGGCTTTTTGCTTGATCTCTTGAGTCAGAGAAGGGGACACGATCATCCCTGAGAGCAGTTGAATCGAACGATAAATTGAGCGGAACAACGAATTGACTCGCAACGGCCGCACGAGCCGGTGATTTTCGTTTTCCAGTCCGATGCCTTGGGATCAAACCGGCAGAAGGTTTTCCCGGCCTTCGAAACGGTGGTCCAAGGTTTGGTCGTTCCGGGGAAGTTCACCACGAGACACCCTTTCGGAAACGGGACCTCGCAACGTTGCGTGGGTTCGCCCTGAGCCATGCCAAAACTGCAAGACTGTTCGGTGGTAGCCGAATAGTCATTCGCGGGCTGAGCGTTTGCGAAGCCAATGTTTGCCGTTATGAGAAAGGGAAGACTTCCCAGTACGACCCTCCACATCCCGAATTCAATCATAAGACGGGTCTCCTTTCTTCAGCCGGCATCCTAACACAGAGGGTGGAAGGAGGCGACGAGAGGTGACGCCGCACACTTTAAGAAGCATCAGATCGGGCAGAATGTGCACATTTGTCAGGGGATTCCGGGTGCTGTTTCTTTCAGGCAGGGGACCTGTCTATGGGAAGTATGTCAGCGATCGGCCAGATTTCCGCGTCAGGTCCTTTTTGATAAAGGCGAATTTCGCGTTCAGCGGAGATTTGTTCACAATGGCCTGCCGAGCTGAACGGCCTTAGTGGATCACCTACTCGAAATGATTCGCAAGCTCTTGGCCGTTCAAAAGAGGGCGAACCGTTCTCATTCGCAGACGCTTGCTGGGCATATAGTTCTCGTCGAGCAAGGGATTTGACTGGCACAGGAGTTGCCTTGGAATGTATTCGGCTAGCTAGTTGTTTCAGCCAAACTCCCCAGGCTTGAATGGATCTAGCCAACAAAGCGGCGACAGGGCTGAATAGACCTGGTGAGATCGCTTGAATGTCCATCGGTAGCACAGGTAAAAAACCAGATGATGCAGGCGAAAGTACTCATCGTAGATGACGAAGTCGTCGTGGCCGAGGATATTCGACGGCAACTACGGTCATTAGGATATACCGTGGTGGGGGTGGCGTCCTCGGGAGCCGATGCGATTCGTCTGGCCGGTGAGCACAGGCCGGATCTTATTCTCATGGACATCAAGCTGAAGGGCGCGATGGATGGAATTGAGGCTGCGCGATCCATTCAATTGATGTTCGACATTCCCGTGATCTACCTCACGGCGTTTTCCGATGAGGAAACCTTGGAACGAGCCCGCCATACCTTGCCTCTGGCATATTTGATCAAGCCCTTCGTCAGCAGTGATTTGCGAGCCGCGGTGGAGCTCGCTCTGTTCCGGCATCGCGTGGCCAAAGCGTCGGAGCAGCGGGGGCGATGGTTGGATTCGGTCGTTCAATCGATGGGGGATGCAGTCGTGACGATCGATTATTCAGGAAAGGTCACTATGCTGAATCCTGCCGCAGAGGTACTGACGGGATGGACGCAGTCCGATGCGATCGGGCGGCCGATCGAGGAAGTGATGATTTTACTGGATGCCGTGACGCGACGCCCTGTGATAAATCCTGCGCTCCAAGCCATTGAAACCGGCAACACAGCGAATCTCAGACATCAGGGCAATCTATTGATGGGACGCCAGGGCCAGGAGTTCCCGATCACCGACAGTGCGGCGCTCATCCATGATGCCCAGGGGATGCCGTCCGGCGTCGTGGTCGTATTCCGACAAATCGCCGCCAGTTCCTCATAGCTGTTCCTAACCCCTGCTTGAAGTCGCTCGCGTCGCGCAAACCGCTCAGGTATCATGTCATCCCACCGGTTGGTGCACCAGGAACACCGGAAGCATGCGGGGTATGACAGTGCCCAGCCCTTCGCTATCGTTGACGAAACCCTCTGGATCCCAACAGAAAGGAGCGGGCCATGCTCGCGACACGTATCCGGCAGAAAGAAGGCACGTTCTATTTCGTGGCCTACAAAGCAACGGCGCTCTTGGAAAAGATCCGCTTCACGAGCCGCTATTATTTTGAAGGAGAGGAAATCCCGGCTGCCCCCATCTCCGAACACGACGAAGTCGCCAAATTTATTGCGGGAATTGAGCGGAGCGAGAAGGGATTTCAGCGTGTCTTGAACCGGCAAAAGATCAAACAGATCGTGAATTTCTTTGAAACCGTCGTCTCCCAGCCGATGGTGCCGGGCACGATTCTGCTGTTTACCGACGAAACCTTACGTTTTCAGAAACTTGGGGATTCCGAATCGCTGGGCCACTTGAGCGAGCCGAAGGGAACGTACCTGATCATCGACGGCCAACATCGCTTGGCCGGCCTTCATTTCTTTCGCGATCAACATCCGGATCAGATCGATCAGGTTGAGGTGCCCTGTCTGCTGTTCGATGGCCGGAGTGCGGATTTCGCAACGGAGATGTTCGTGATCATCAATTCCACCCATACCCGCATCAATCGATCGCATTTGGTCGATTTATATGAAAAGGTGTCCTGGGAAAGTCCGGAGAAGAAATTTACCGCCAAGGTCGTCAATCTGCTGTACGCCGAAGCGGATTCGCCGCTCCAGTACAAGATCAACCGGCTGGGTGGCCGTAGTAAACAGGAGAAATGGATTCTGCAGTCTGAGATCTTTAATGAGCTCTTGAAGGTGGTCACGGCCCACAAGCGTTGGATGGAGTCACACCTGGGAATGAAGACCGATCGCTGTTACGCTCTGGTGCGGGATTATCTGAAAGGCGTGAAGGATGTCATGGGGGACATCTGGGGCAATAACGAGCGCTATATGTTTACCAGAGACGTGACGTTGAAGGCGCTCATGAGGGTGTTGGATGATCTCATCGTGGACCGGAAATTGATGGCCGATTGGGAGGAGCTCCGTTCGCCGAAACCGTTTGCCGACCTGCTCAAGCCGTGGGCGGCGTTGGGAAAGGAATTTCGGGCGGAAGGATTCTATGAACGGTTTCCGGCCAAGGGTCAGCTGGAGCGAGTGCGTCGCGTGCACCAACGATTGCTCGATGCAGTGACTGGATAGGAGCGATCGAGTCCGTGCGATGGCCTTTCCTCATGGTCGTGATGCTGACGGGAGGGCTGTTCCCGCCGGTCGTGGTTGCCGATTCGGAATCCGTTCCCTCGGATCTGAGGGTCATCTCGGATCCAGCCGGTGGTGTTCGCGCCACTGCGACCGTTATTTTCCCCGCGCCTCCTCCAACCGTGCAGTCTATCCTGACGGATTACAGAAAATGGCCGGAATTGTTCGAAGTGCGCATGCGTTTGGCCGGGTTGGAGGAGCATCCAGGCGGAGCCGTGACGGATCTCTACATCGAGCATTCCCTCATGCCTGGCCAGCGGCGATTGCTATGCGACTCACACACCCTACCGGCCGGCGGCTTGGTGACGGATCTGAAAGGGGGAGATTTTAAACGCTACCATCGCGTATGGAAACTCTTCCCCATGGACGGCTCCCACCGTACGCGCGCGGAATTTGAATTGATCGTGGAAATCGACACGATCGTTCCCGACTGGGTGATCGCCATGGCCATGCGAAGAGAACTGGAAGCGCATTTTAGAATCGTCACGGAACGGGCGAACGATCGGGTGAGGGAGGGGAAGTAAACTCCGAGCGCTCTGCTTTGTCGAGACCTTGCTTCACGAGCAGACCGATATCGAACGATCGTTCGATCTTTCGAATGGTGTCCAACCTGGTCTTTGTGCTGGGGTGGGCGGGTACGAATAGTTTGCAGCAATCCTGATCGGGCTCGATCGACGTCTCAAAACTGCCGATGTCCTGAGCTTGCGCGATAATCTCGACCTTGTCCATCCCGATCAACGGACGAAGGATGGGCAATTCCGCCGCTTCTTCGACGACCGATAAATTCTCCGGTGTCTGTGAGGCGACCTGCCCGAGGCTGTCGCCCGTCGCCAGGGCCCAACAGTCCTCTCGCCGGGCCAATTCTTCGGCGATCCGCACCATAAGTCGGCGATAGAGAATTACGCGGAACGCGGCGGGAGCATTGGCGACAATCTCTTGCTGGATCTCACCGAACGGTACGATATAGAGCAGGGAGTGATACTGATATCTCGTGAGCAATTGCACGATGTCCCTGACCTTGTCCTCGGACGCGCGGCTGACCAAGGGGCGTCCTGAAAAATGAATAAAGACAACCCTGCATCCCCGTTTCATCATGCGATAACCGGCGACTGGAGAATCAATCCCTCCCGAAAGGAGAGCTGCGATGGTGCCGCTGACTCCCACCGGCATGCCGCCAGGACCGGCTTCTTTCCCGGTCGAGAGGTGGGCTTCGGATGAGAGCAGCTCAATGTGCAGGGTCAGCTGCGGATGGCGTAAATCGACTTTTTTCCCGGTCCTATCACACAAATGCTGTCCTATCGCCCGTTCCACATCCATTGACGTGAGCGCGAGGCGTTTGTCTGCCCGCCGGGCGTTGACGCGAAACGACTCGTACACTCGCTCCCCGACCTGCCGCACGGCCATCTGCTTGATGGGTTCCAAATCCGGATGCGACAGACTCAGGGGTACGGCTTCCGTGACAAAGAAATTGGCAATCCCGAAGACCCGGGCAAGTCGTTCGCGGACGATATGATCGGGTAGATCATCAGGCAGTCGCACCCGCATCCGTCCCTGCAGCGCATCGACCCCCTTGATGTGAAGGTCCCTCAATGCCCGGCGAATGTTGCGAAGGAGTTGTTGCTCGAAGAAATCGCGGTTCCGTCCTTTGAGGGCGAGTTCGTGATAGTGGACGATGGTGCAGCGCATCTTATAACTAATTCTGAATTCTGAATGATGAATGTTGAATTATGATGGCAGCTTTCACTCCTAATTCAGAATTCAGAATTCCAAATTTACCCATGTCCTTCCGCTTCGAGATACCGTTCGGCATCCATGGCCGCCATGCAACCGGAACCGGCGGCCGTCACGGCCTGGCGATAGGTGAAGTCTTGCACGTCCCCGGCGGCGAACACCCCGGGGACGCTGGTGGAGGTGCCTCTTCTCGTCAGAATGTAGCCTGCCTCATTCATCTCGAGCTGGCCTTTGAAGAGGGCTGTATTGGGTTGATGGCCGATCGCGATGAACACCCCGTCGGAGGGGAGTTCGGTCAGTTGTCCCGTTACGACGTTTCTCAAGCGAACACCGGACACCACTTTGTCACCCCAAATATCTTCGACGACGGAGTTCCACGCAAAGGTAATTCTCTCGTTCTTCATCGCCCGGGCCTGCATGATCTTGGAAGCTCGCAGCTTATCGCGACGATGGATCACCGTGACCTTTGTGGCGAATTTCGTGAGAAAATTGGCTTCTTCGAGCGCGCTATCGCCGCCGCCGACCACCACGAGTTCCCGCCCTCTGAAGAAGTATCCATCGCAGGTCGCGCATGTCGAAACGCCATGCCCCCACAGGCGCTGCTCGTTGCGCACGCCCAAGCGGAGGGGTGAAGCCCCGGTCGCAATGATCAGGACACTGGTTTCGAGAGACCGCTCGCCGTCAATCTTTATCACAAAGGGCCGTACAGTGAGATCGACGGCGGTGACGTCACCGGTGACGAACTCAGTTCCGAACCGTTCGGCCTGAGAGCGCATTTCCTTCATCAACTCAGGTCCCATGATGGCCTTGGAAAAGCCGGGATAATTTTCCACCTCAGTCGTCGTCGTCAGTTGGCCGCCGGACTGCCAGCCTTCAATGAGGAGCGGCGCCAGGTTGGCTCGTGCCGCATAGATGGCAGCGGTTAATCCAGCCGGCCCCGAGCCGATGATCGCGACCTTGTTCATAGGAGAAATCTAACACAGGATCGGAAACTTTCACCACACGCCGCGATCGCGTTCTGCTGAGGCATCCCTGAGATCCGTTATTTTCGCTTGCCCAACGTCTCCTGCAGTACCTTCTTCCACTCGTCTCGGGGGACGGCTGGCATGGTGGTGATTTGGATATGACCCATCGAAGCATTGAGCACCGACGCTTTCATGGCCGTTCGATTGTCCGGGAACTCCCAGACGGCGATGACATCGTATTCGCCTAGGCAGTAGTAGGCTTGGATCAATTTCCCGCCCAAGGCATGGGCGTTCTTCCTGACAATGTCGGCCCGTTCCATCCCCTTCTCCTTCATCGTTGTGAGTCCGTGGTGAGTGAATTTTACGAGGCTGATATAGGTCGGCATGGGCACCCTCCCTGGTTGAAGATATCGGCGAAGCTTTGGTGAATGCGACATTGTAGGATCGGACGATGGGCTGGGCAAGAGATGTTTCAGGCCGTCTGCCGTAACTGATCGTACATCCGGGCGACTTGACGCTGGAGTCTGGTACGAGGTGTCGTACCGAGCAAGACGATATCCGCCATTTTGGCTTTCTTTGCCAGGGACATCTGGCTTCTGATCCAGCGAAGCGCTTCGGGGCGAGAAAGGCCGGTTCTTCTCCGAAGCCGTGCGATTTGAGTGTCCCGATCTGCGGTGACGACGATGATCGCATCGACCCGTTTGTCGACGCCGGCCTCAAAGAGAAGAGGGACTTCATAGACAATGACGGCGTGTGGATGTTTGGCTGCCAGGTCTCTCGTCAGTCGACGTTGCAGAGATGAGACCCTGGGATGGATGATGCGTTCGAGTTGGCGAAGTTTGTGCGGGGATTTGAAGACGATGTCGGCCAGAAGGTGTCGATCGAGATGTCCGTCCTTGCGCAAGATGGTTTTGCCGAATGAACGAACGATGTCCCGCCATGCCGGTTTCCGAGGTTCGACGACCTGCCGCGCCAGTTGATCGGCATCCAGAATCTTGGCACCGCACCGTTTGAACATGGCCGCGACCGTACTCTTGCCTGTTGCTATGCCTCCCGTTAGTCCGACGAGAATCATGGGCGCGGAACATAGCATGGACATCCGCACCCCGCAACGGAGGTCAATTGACAACCCGATATGTCGGCCTGTAAGAGCATGGTGATGTCATGTCTGAGGATCGGTCTTAGTGTCATGATGATGTTCGCGGCGGCGGTGGCTATTGCCGCCGAGGAGCCGACTGCCCTTGGTCCTCGGACTCTGGTAGTAGCTCTGGACGGGTCTGGTCAATACCGTTCAATTCAAAGCGCGATCGACGATGCAAAAAAGGGTGATACCATCCGGATCCAACCTGGGTCTTATCGTGAAGACGTCAAAATTCATAACAAAGAACACCTGAAACTGATCGGGGCTGGGGTTGATCAGGTTATCCTTCTGGGAAGCGATGTCGTCGGCGTCTTATATGTCGGCAAACTCCCATATGGAGCGGCCGATATAGAAATCAGCGGCATGACGATCAACGAGCGTGGCGGCCATGCACTCGGCATTTTTCTGGGGCGGCGCATTCTGCTTCGACAGATCCGGGTGAACGGGATGGTGTTCGGCCAACAGGTTGAAGACGTGAGAATCGAAGACAGTGTCCTCGGTGGAAGCGAAACCACCGGCGTACAATTCGTCGATTCACGTGCCGAGCTGGTGGGAAACTTTATCCACGACAACGACCACGGCGTCAACATTGTAGGCAAATCCGACGTGCGACTCGAACGGAACGTCATCACTCGTAGCTTGTTCGAGGCTGTCGTCGTCGCGGACCGATCGAAAGCCGAGTTGATCAGGAATACCATTGTGAAGAACGGCGGCGGCGTGGCCTCCCTGGGTACATCCCAGGTTCAAGCACGGGGCAACATCGTGAGCCTCAATAAGATCGGATTTCTTATTTCTCCGTCCTGTCGTGTGACGCTCGACTACAACGCTTTGTCCAGTATCGAGACCAATTATGCTCGACCCGGTGTTCCTCCTCAGCCTGCTCCCGAGCTTAAAGCCGACTCAGATTTGACGGTGGACGCGGGCTTTATTGACACAAATCGGGACGATTATCGCCTGCGAGCTGATACGACGTTGGTCAAGATCGGCGGATTTTCTTTCCTTGGTGCACTCCCTCCAGTTACCGAATCGAACTGACGTCCAGTCAGGAAATTTACAGAATATTCACTGGTTACAGAAGTATTTCTAATTGGATCAAAACCATGTGCTATGCTTCAATGTAGAGAGGCGGTTGCTGGATTCGCCTTGGCTCAAGAATTGCTCCAGCAATACCGAGAATACATCAGAGGGGATCACAGTGGCGAGTTATCGACCCAATCTGGACACACGCAATGCCGACGGAATTCCCTCTTTAGAGGAAGTCGAGTCGGGCAAACTGTTGGGCGCTATTCTGCCGATGTCTGAGCAGGCGCAGATCCAATTGCGCGACAGCATCGAAGTCATTGATTACCTGATGAATCAAGAGAGTGTCGTCTGGAGCTAGCCCTTCCTTCCCGAAGCTCTTTCTTTCCTAACCTCCTCGCAAGTATCGGATTCACGGCACCATATCCATCAGGGCCCTTTCGCCATCCTCCAGTAAGGGACTATTCCTGCCGGCCGACTCACTCTCTAAGATTCGATTGCCTTACCCTCACGTGCGGCGCCCTGGTTGGTTTTCTTTTGAGGAAGAGGGAGAAGGCAGCTTGATGATGGAGCCGCATCCATGCGCTCCGCCAAGGTCATGTGACTACGATCGACGTTGAATCTTCACCTAATCAAGGAGCATGCTGCATCCGACGAACCGGAGATCATCCCATCCTGAGAGGTCGCAATGAGCAGGCACCCTAGACCGAAACATCCGCCGGTTGATCAGCCCCCCCTCGCGGAGGTGGTCCGTCTCGACGAAGAT
>DAISKX010000072.1:0-10343 GCA_036820725.1 Nitrospiraceae bacterium | reverse complement strand
AGGGCAGGGTGGGTGAGAATGATGCGCGCAGTGAAGGACAGGCTGGCTACTCTCTAGTGAAAAGTGGTGAACCAAGAGGAGATCGCCTGTCATATCGATCGAGAAGAGGGACAAAGGAAATGAAGCTGCATCGAATCAGAGCCTTGGTGACACGACATCTCTATCTCTATCGGCGAAGTCTGCCGCGGATGATGGAAATCTTCTACTGGCCGTTCCTGGACTTGGTGATCTGGGGATTCATCACGGTGTACCTGATGAAATTTCAGGCGCAAATTCCGGGGGTGGTGACCTTTTTTCTGGGAGCGCTGATCCTCTGGGATGTGCTCTTCCGTGCTCAGCAAGGCATTGCGATTTCATTTCTGGAAGAAATCTGGGCACGTAATCTGATGAACCTCTTTGCGAGTCCGCTCAAACCCAGCGAATTCCTTGCTGCAACCATCGTGATGAGCATGTTCAAGGTGACGGTAGTCTCGATCGTAATGTCCGTGTGTGCCGCGGTGTTTTATTCCTACAATATCTTCATTATCGGCGTCTGGCTCCTCCCGTTCGTCGTCAATTTGGTGCTCACGGGGTGGATCATCGGTGTGCTCACGACCTCGTTGATCATGCGATTCGGGCAGGAGGCGGAAGTGCTGGCTTGGAGCATGGTATTCCTTTTTCAGCCGATCTCCTGTGTCTTTTACCCGATGGAGGTCTTACCGGGATGGTTGAAAGCGATCGCCATGATCAATCCTGCCGCGCATATTTTTGAGGGCATGCGGGCAGTCCTGACCTCTCAATCGATGCCTCTCGCCAGTCTAACTTCGGCGTCGGGCCTCAATCTCGTCTATCTCGCGGCGGTCATTGGCTGGTTCCACTATACCTTTGCTGTCTGCAAAGACCGTGGATCTTTGGTTCGGGTTGGCGAATAGCAACCATCACTACACACCTCATCGAGCCGTCCCCTCCGCTGACCCCAACGCTCCTTGTCCCTCGGATGCTCCGACACGCTCAGTCCGGGACTGCCACGCAATGCGACCGTGATTCGATACTGCGTCAGGATAGCTTGTCGTGAATAACGGTCAATTGCAGCGTGCGCCCGGCGAATGAATGTCTCGCAAGGGGTGAGTGTTGTCCTCAGGTGGGTGCGGACAGACGGTTCTAACATGAGACGGAGCGGACGTCCAAGTGCGTCATGCAGCAGGTCTGGTATTGATTTCGATCACCGTGGCGGACTGTTCATTCGTGTCAAATTGCAATTCCCACCGGCTCTGCACGACAAGCCGGGATCCGTCGCGGCGAATATGAACAAGGGAACCTTCCCAATAGCCGTTATGCTCAAGTTCTCTCTCGATGTGCTGTAACGGCACTGGGAAGATGGTCTGCAGGAGGTTATGCGATCGTTTTCCGATCGTTTCCCGGGATGCCCACCCATACAGATTCTCCGCGCCCTTGTTCCAAAACCTAATGGTGCCGTCTGAGTTGCGTACCATGAGGGCATCGTGCTCAATGTCGACAAAAATATCCTTGTGTAGGGGGGAGGTTGAGAGCGATTCATCCCGGCATTTGATGATTCGCGCGGGGTTTCCTCCCACAATCAATCCGGGGGCGACATTCTTGGTGACCAGCGTACCGGCGGCGATCACGGCACCCCGTCCGATATGCACGCCGCTCAGTAGAATGGCTCCTGTTCCCACCCAAACATCATCCTCGATGACAATGTCTCCCTTGGTGACGAGCAGTTGCTGTTGCATGGGGATTCCGGGCGACGTGCCGTGATCATATGGGTAAAAGCGGCAATTTGAAGCGATCATGACGTGGTCGCCGATGCGGATATTCGCCAGATAGGCCATCAGTTCACAGTGCCCGCCGATCGAGGTGAAGTGGCCGATCGTGATCGATCCTCCATTGGCCGTGACGAGATGACTGCACCGCTCAATGCAAACCCTGTCGCCTAGATTCAATGCGCCGCCATCCGGGTGTTGGATAAGGTCTGCGCCGTTCCCAATAAATATTTGCGACCCCAAATGAAGGTCTCTGTGCCGAACATCGGCGGTCGGCGCAATGTACCCGAACGGGCCCATGAGGGCCAATAATTGATGGTCGTGGTATTGAGGATCGGGCAACGGAGCCCAGGTAGCGATTCGCGTGGCCGCGCGGCCCCATCGTGTCAGGCTCGCACGACGCATCCACCAACCGGCCCACAGTTCGGCAAGACGCACCATATATCGATCGCGTAACAGAGAGGCGATGCCTCGTAACCCACCGGTTTCCCAGGCATTTCTCAAATTCGCCATGAGTCGGTAGCATCTTCCGATCATGTCATGCTGTTCCCATATATGTGGTCTCACCGTGAATGAGGACATGAATGTCTATGATCTATATTCCTACCACTGTCCACAAAATAGAAGATTCCTTTTTTTTATTCAATACCCTTGTCTGTAGAGGTATCGGAAAGTTTGGTCCACTGAGGGTGAGAAGGGGACCAGGCGCTTGCCCGGTATTTGAGGTATGTGATAGTGTATGGGGTGATTCATCGTTGGGTCTGGCGATGAAGAGTGAGGATGTCAGACCTATTATCGATGTTGCCTTGCCCGGAGATCTAATCGGAAGTCAGACCAAGCCGCCCTCGTTTGCGTCTTCGGCCCGTTCCTTTCTGGTTCTTTCCGTTGATCAAGACAATGTCCCTTTACAAGGAGGAACCCGATGGGTTCGAAGATTTATGTTGGTGGGTTGCCCTACGCGGCAACCGAGCAGGAGTTGAGTAGTCTGTTTTCATCGCACGGCGCGGTGCAGTCCGCCCGGGTGATTACGGACAAGTTCACTGGCCAGTCGCGAGGGTTCGGCTTCGTCGAAATGTCGTCGAACGAGGAAGCCCAGACCGCGATCGGAGCCCTCAATGGGACCGACTTTGGCGGCCGGACGTTGACGGTGAACGAGGCAAGGCCTCAGGAAGGTCGTTCAGACGGAGGCCGTGGTCAAGGTGGATTCAACGGTCGCGGCACCAAGCGCGATAGCTGGTAATTCAGGCCAAGAAGATAAAGAAGCGGCAGCCATCGAAGGATGACTGCCGCTTTCTTATGAGTGAAAGAGGACACGAGAGCGCTCAGACGGGTGCTTACTCCGGCAAAGGACGGCCTTTCGTTTCAGGGGCGAATGGAAGAATTGCCAACCCGAGCAGGTAGATCAGGGCCACCGCGGAGGCGGCTCGGCCGAAGCTGCCGAGTGTGGCAACCAAGGTGCCCGTCAGGTATGGACTGACTGAAGCGACGATCCGGCCGGCGTTGTAACAAAATCCGGCCCCAGTCGACCGTAGACGGGTCGGATACAATTCCGGAAAGTACAGGGGGAATCCTCCGAATATTCCTTTACTGAAAAAGCCAAGCATGGGGAGTAGGACAAGCACCGTGGTATATGTGTGCGAGAAAAAGAACGTGACCGGCATCAAGAGGAGGCTGCCGGCGTTCATCAACGCAAACATCGGTTTTCGGCCGAAGCGATTCGCGAGGGCCCCGAAGCTGAAGTAGCCCAAGAGTGCACCGACGTTGAGTACCATCACGGCGTAGCTGACACGAGCTGCAACGAGAGTCGGTTCTCTCCCTGTCAGCTCCGGAAGGGAATGAAGCAGACTCGGAGTCCAGTTCGTCGCTCCCCAGAGCCCGAAGACTGCAACGAATGCCAGCCCCGTTCCCGTCAAGGTAGAGCGTCGTAGCTGCCCTTCAAACAAGTGCCCGATTCGTTTCACAGGCGGGTCTGGATCGTGTTCCTTGGCATGCAGTCGTTGCCAGCGGGGCGAGTCCTGAGTATAGCGAAAGATCAGCCATGCCGAAGCGATCGTCACGATCCCCAATGCAAAGGAGCCTCGCCATCCAAATTCCGTGGCCAGTAGGTTGACGGCTGCCGCCAGAAAGAATCCGAACCCCCATGCGGATTGAAGAAACCCCGCCGCCTGTGCGCGACTATGGTCCGGCCATGTCTCGGATACCAACGCGGCCCCCGCAGCCCATAAGCCGCCGATGCCGATACCGGTCGCCAGGCGAAGCAAAGCCAGGTGCCACCAATATCCGGACAGAGCAGCAAATCCGGTGGAGACGGCAATGAGGACGACTGCGACCAGGAGGATCTTCGTGCGTCCGATTACATCGGCCACCGCTCCGAGCAACACACCGCCGATGGCCCATCCCACCAAAAAAATCGAGAAGATGAGACCTCCATACCAGCCGATCTGTGCCTGCGTCACCGGCGGTTCGGCGGCGGTCTGGAGCAAGTCCCGAAGGGCCGGCGTGAGCACCAGCGAATAAATCATCGTATCCATGGCGCCCAGAACCCAGCTGAACCAGGTGACGAGGAGGATTCTCAGTTGGTCGGGAGTGGCGTCTTGCCAAGCAAATCTAGGGCGCTTTTTGAGAAAAGCCTCGGGATGTGATTGGGAGTCGTACAGCGCGTTATCTGGTACTGTCATGCCAGTGAGGCGCCGTGGGGTACCCAGTAGTCGTCCGTATCGTCATTCATCCAGAGACCGCAGTTGAAGATCGTCAAAATACGTCACTGCATCGGATGTTGTCCAGAGGCCGATCCTGCCTTGAGCAAAGGTGTTGTCGCAGAGTTGAAAAATCGCTTCATCATCGTATCGGACCTGGATCTCGCAACCATGTTGAATGACGCGCAATGTGTGCCATTCCCGTTGCCCGACCGCGCGGCTATGATTCTTGATCAACTGGCGAACACCTTTGACGACCCGGTAGAGCCGGATGTTCTGCTCGACTGCGCTGGCCCGAAGCAGGTAATAGTTTCGGTCATCGCGGGCACTCCAGATCAAGCCGCCGCCCATATCAGCCTTGCCTGAGACCGACAGGAACGAGACTTCCAGGTCCACATTTGAGGTGATGGTCTGATCAATTAAGATCAGCTTATGCGCCTGATCCGCGCCTTTCGGCATCAAATTGCGCCAGAACTTGGGATGCGCTCTTCGCTCGCGTCGTAATGAGAATTTTCCAGTCGCCGGCGGGTCGGCCGTCAAACAGTGTTCCTACGGCAAATGTTCCCGGCAGAGTTCCAGGCGGCGCTTCGTCGAAATCCCATTTTTTATGTTTTCGGATATCCGCCGCTGCACCTCCGATTGTCCGATCAGGATCTATGCTCATCCAGAGCAAGACAGTGAGCACGGTGAGTCCCCACATGATTGCCGGAAAATGGGCCGATCGATTCCGCGAGCGGTCGGCCCCTGTAGGACATATCGATACCGCCACGTGTCCTGGCCTTCTGTGATCGGTCCTGATCATGGAAATTTCCAGCGGTCAGGAAAGTGTCGCGTAGTTTTCCCACACGCCTTGCACCGTGCGTTCGGATTTGACCCACGCGTGTCCATCAAAGTGATAGCGCCGATACACGACGATGGAACCGGTCGGCGAGTTGCCTCCGGCGGAGACATCCAAGCGACGGTGCCCTTCGAGAATATCTCTGCCGCGGCGCGCACTCGATTTACCCAGCGGCGGTTCGAATCGCCAGGTTGCTGCCGCCACTCCGATCGGCAGGGAGTGGAACATGCAGAACCAGCAGGCCATCACACGTACCAACAAGCCATATCCTGGACGTCCCACCATGTTTTCCTCGTGTCATGCTCATCAGTATAGCCAGAATGACCGCCCTATCAAAATGATGTCTGAAAGGACGTCATGGAAAGTGGAGCGACGAACGGAATAGGAGAAAATATCCGGTGTATACGGCAGGTGAGGGGGAACGGAATGCTGAATCCATGGTCCGGCGACCTTATGGATTTTCGAGATCACGGAGTTTGGCCTCTGCCTGCTCGATCCACCGACGATTGGCCGGCGTATCGCGCTCGAGCCTCAGGTAGTGGCGGAATTCCTGCGCAGCTTCGATCCGTTTTCCGAGATTTGCCAGGGCGGTGCCGAGGTTGAAGCGAATCCCTCCATCGTTGGGACGAAGGTGAAGGGCGGTGCGAAACTCAGCCACGGCTCCCTCCATGTCTCGGGTATCCATGAACGCGAGTCCGAGGTTGTAATGAGCATTGACGTCGCTGGGCTGTAGGTCGATCGCGGTGCGGTATTCGGTCATGGCCCCATCCAGATTGCCTGTGGCCTTCAGTGCAACTCCCAGGTTGTTATGCGCATTGATGTCGCCGGGATGCAGGCGGAGCACGGTCCTGAATTCGGCGATCGCTCCTTCCAGATCGCCCTGCGACTTCAGGCCGACCCCGAGATCATTATGAGCCTTCGGATCGTCCGGCTTGAGGCGAAGGGCCTCGCGGAATTCGACAATCGCTTCTTCATATTGACGGATATCCAACAAGGTATTAGCCAGATTGATGTGGGCTGCGAAATAGTTGGGTTGCAGTCGCAATGCATGCTTGAACTCGTCGATGGCTTGATCGACCTCGCCTTTGAAGACGAAGGCCACACCGAGATCGTTATGCCTGACGGCCTCCGTGACACTATCGGTCATACGCTGGGTCTTATCGAACGGTGTGACTATCTCCGTATCGGCTTCCGATGGAGAACCTGCGTCAGCCTCCTTGGAAGGCAGGCGGGGACCGTCCACGGCCGCGGCACGACCGTGACATGCCAGAGCGAGGATAAGGACCAAGAAGCCTGAACACAGCGAGAACGAATACTCATGGTGGCGGCGCAGGAGAAAGAAAGATTGGTGTCGCCTGCCGATGTCGTCCATGCTCGTCGTCAGATGTGAAGAATAATCTCTTATGCTCATCCCTGATCAGAATCTCGGAGCCTGTGCAGGACAACAGCACCCATCTCGGCGCAAATTCTTATAGCAGCATTCTCGGCATCGGTCTATCGGCATAGCCCGCAATTTGTGCCAATGTGAAACAGGCAAATCATCAGTGCGTCAAGATTCGATGTCAAGACAGGCGGCTCTGCACCCGCCGACACGTCAGGGAACTTTGTGAATCGCGTGGACAATATCTCCGCCCTGGAGTATTTTCGTGATCAGTCCCATGGATGAATCCAAGCCTGTCAAAGATAACGTCGTCGATTTGCGCCGCCATCCGCGTTTTCGAATGGCGCCCCCGGTCGTGCTTTCATTGGCCCGCATAGAAATTTCGTTCCTATTGCAAGGACATCGACGCGGGGAAGGGACTGTTGCGGATCTTTCTGCGAAGGGTTGTAAAGTGGTGAGCCAGACGCTGGTTCGGGTGGGGGACCGGCTTTCGTTGACGATCCATGTTCCGAAGGACGACGTTCCGTTCCGGGTTGGTGTGGCGCTTGTCCGATGGGTCATACGAGGATCATTCGGTCTGGAGTGGACGGCACTTCAGCCGGATGATGAACGGCGGCTGCAGATTTGGATGAAGACAGAGTCGTAAACCAGAACGAAGCGCTTACCGCGAACGAAGTTTCAAGGCTTCGAGACGGGCCCTGTCGAGTTGCACATAGAGTGACCTGTCTTGCGTGACGGTCACAGATCCGGGGGCTTGGCCTCTCGCCTTTCTGACCCATTTCCTTCTCGTGTAAGTCACGTCTCCTTTTCCGCTCTTTTTTAAGTCACTATACAACAAAGCGAGAGTTGCAGCGTCCTTCAGCGTTTCGGGAGGGGGCTCGCTGCCCTTCTCGAGACGCACGATCACATGAGATCCGGGCGTGCCGCGCGCATGCAACCATAGATCGTCGTTGTTGGCGAAACGAAACGTCAGCTCTTCGTTTTCCTGCGCGTTCCGCCCCACATAGATCGGCAGGTCGTCGGAGGAAGTGAACCGGCGGAAGGGTCCTCGCCGTTCGGCGCCACGTTCTTGTTTTGGCACGCGAGGTTGCACGGGACGTTCATCGTGGGAGCGCGGCTGCCAGGTGCCTTGTTCGATACTCCCGAGTTCTGCCTGAAGATGCCGGATGTCTTGCCGCAGCGAATCCATGCGAGGAATAATCTCCTTTTGAGCGGTGAGATACTTGTGATACTTGCTGAAATAGTCGCCCATATTGGCGCGAGGGGTTTTGGCAGGATCGAGTGGAATGGTGAGCTCTGGGAGGCGCTCGTCGAAATAGTCCACGACCGTAATGTGAGGTTGACCCGTTGTGAACCGCGCGAGGTTCCCCTTCAGGAGTTCACCGTACCGTGAGTACAGTTCATAGCCAGCCGCTCGCTCCAGATCACCCTGCAGGGCCTCAAGCCGCCGCATGGACTTTTTGATGGACTTGCGTAGATACGCCGCACGGACACGAGCCAGAGTTTCCGCAGCTACCTGTGCCTCGCGTCCGCGGTAGAGCTCCTCCAGTCTTGCAGAAACGGGAAACCGGGGTGCATCGCCGGCCGGCCCTTCTGCACGGGGAGCAGGTGATTTCGAACGTGAAGTGGGGGGGGGCGGAGCCTGATAGGTGGCACCAACCCGTCGACTGGCGTGATGCAGCGTGACGAGAATACGATCCTCACCGTCGAGCACCAAGAGATCCGCCTGCTTGCCCATCAACTCGGCGATCATGCTCCATGAGTCGTTTCCAACCGTCAGGTCCAAGCGTACGATGCGGTCATTCGGTATCTGTCGTATCCGGAAAACCTCTCCTCCTAAGAACCGGGCGCGGAGCCATTGACAGAACGGGGGAGGAGTAAGTGGGGCGGGGTAGCGCTGTGTGACCAGATGAATTCTCGGGGTATCGGGGTGGACCGAAATCAATAGTCGCAAGGTTTCCCCTGGACTTCTGATCTCAAGGATCACGACGCCGGGAATCGGTTCCCAGATTTTTTGGATTCGGCCTCCGGGCACTACGGGGGCCAACTCCTCGACGACCGCGGCAATATCGGTTGCTGTCAATGCCATCTGGAAATGAGTCTTTGGCAGTCGATCGTGGGCATCGATGAGGCTCGGGCGTTATCTATTGTAAGCAGTAAATCTCATAGTCCAATTCTGTCCCATGAGGCCTTTTCGGACACATTTCGGCTGCACCCCGTTCCACGCTCGCCGGTCCACAATTACGTAAGTGTGCAGGGCAGCGAGTGATTCGGATCAGACTTGTTACAGCTTTCTGGCACTCTCATTGCTTTACTGTCATGTGGATCGCCGATCATCCAGTACTCGACGGCACAGGCAATGGCTCGGCCGTAGAGGGAGAGGTGGCTATGACATGCACACGATGTGAAGGTCTCATGGTGTCGGATAACCTGATCGATATTCAAGAGAGCAGCCAACCAATGTGGATGCGTGGCTGGCGATGTGTTGCTTGCGGTAATATTGTGGACAAGCTTATTCTGAAGCATCGCATGATCCAACAATCCTATTTCGGTTCGCCTGTCCAGCCGACGCCCGAGAAACCGCTTTTGTTCGACTTAGTGAAGTTGATTGCCTAATTCTAGCGGTTGGAGGTCTTGATTCACACAATGAGCGCCAAGCCGCGATCCCTCACATGG
Organism: Nitrospiraceae bacterium; assembly: GCA_036820725.1. Taxonomy (GTDB): domain Bacteria; phylum Nitrospirota; class Nitrospiria; order Nitrospirales; family Nitrospiraceae; genus DASSBQ01. The sequence goes on along the minus strand of DAISKX010000072.1, from coordinate 989 downwards.
TCCTTGTGCCGGGCGGGTCTGTGGATATTGTACTCCAAGGGTGCCTGGCCGGAGCTTGGATCGCTGGCGTAGGACTGGATACGCGCCGCGCCGCCGATATTACATTTTACCCTTTTGAACACTCCTGGGTGACGCAGCAAGTCCCGATCGGTGCTCAGCAATCCGCTTCCGCCGTTCGCAGCATCGCCGTGGCACCGTTCCGAGGTGACGCTATCATGGCGTCCCGGCTGGCCGTTGTGCTCGAGCAATGGACCCTTTTTCGCGTCGTCGGGCCTTCCGATGTGATTCGCGCGCAGGAGTCTGGTTCGTTGTCGCGCACTGCATCCAAGAAACCACACGAGCATCTCCGTACCCTGGCCCATGCTATTTGCACAGATGCAGCGGTTGATGCCGTTCTTCTGGGGGGAAGTGGTGGATATTCAGACTCATCCGGGCGACTGGGGCTGGAAAGACCAGGAATCCAAGCGGCTGTATTTGTATTTGGTCGATCCGCGTGGCAGGTTATTGTGGAGGGATGAACTGCCATTCATGATCACCAAAGGCAGCAAACCTCCTCTCGAGGAGGTGATCAGAGAGACCCTTGCATCCCAGCTTATGGCGCATGCCGACAAAATGGGCCTCGGAGAGTTCGGCTTGGTCCCGCGCAGGATATCCTCATAACTCATCGTCTGACCGCAGTGCTCCTCTCGCCCAGGAACCAATCGTTCACCGCGATCTCTTTTGTAGTGTTGGGGATGTACCCATGTTAAATAGGTACGTGCTCAGCCCATGGTTCGCGATGATCCCTATGAAGCTGTTTGATCAGCGGGCTCTTCTGTCGTTGATTGGCGAATTCCGGACCTCGATGCGGATCTTGCTCGCAGACATCTGCGAGGATTTGGACCATTACCCAGCACTCATCCGACGCCTGCGTCTCCCGGTTGGCCTCTTCCGGCTGATCGGTGGTGTCCTGGAGCGGGAGGATTATTCCAACTGGAAAGTCGTCGGGT
>DAISKX010000071.1:0-10391 GCA_036820725.1 Nitrospiraceae bacterium | reverse complement strand
GGATACGCAGGAGGTTGGCGCGCTCCTGAGGAGACACGGCCTTGAATCGGACAAGACGTGGATTGCCATGAACGTCTCGGCCCGGTGGGCGACCAAGCGTTGGCCGGCTGAACATTTCGCCCAGACCGCGGACCGCTTGTCGCGGGATGGGTTGGGGCCCGTTGTCTTCATCGGCGGGGTATCCGAACGTGAGGATGCAAGACGGGTGATGCACCAGATGCACACGAGGGCTGTTGATTTAACAGGACAGACTACGGTAGGACTTCTTCCCAGCCTGCTGCAAAAGGCTGTCGCCTTGGTCACGAACGACTCAGGGCCCATGCACATTGCGGCTGCGGTCGGCACGCCTGTTGTCGCGCTCTTCGGTCCGACCGATCCGGTGCGCACCGGTCCGTATGGTCACGGCCATGCGGTGTTGACCCACGATGTGCCCTGCCGGCCCTGTTTGAGTCGGCACTGTGATTACTCCATTCCACTGGCCTGTCTCACCGGTGTGAATGCAGATCGTGTGGTTCGGGCCGTTCGTGAAAGCATGCAGAAGAAAGCGGCTGTCTCTTTCACGTGAACATCCTGATCGCAGAATCGAGTACGACCGTCGGCGGGCAGGAGCTCGCGGTGTTGATCCACGCCGAAGGGCTCATCAAACGCGGGCATCGACTCCGTTTGATCCTCGAGCCTCACAGCCCCATTCACCAGATGGCCCTCCTGCGTAACTTGCCCGTCGAGCCTGTCGGGATGCAGCGCCGGCAGTATCCCTCGGCTATTCTCGGCTTCAGATCGGTTTTCCAACGCGAGAGACCGGCGATCCTTCATGTCAACAGCTCCAGGGACAGCTGGATCGGAAGCCTGGCGGCCAGGCTCGTTCGCCCTCGACCAAAAGTGATCCGCACCAGACATATTTCCGCGCCGCTCAATAGCAACGTCGCAACCCGGCTGCTCTATCGGCGTCTTTTGGATCTGGTCATCGTGACAGGCGGTGAACGGACGAAACGGGATCTGATCGAACGGGACGGCCTCTCTGGCGACCGTGTCGCGGCGTTTCCGATCGGATTGGATGTGTCCCATTTTTCACCCGCGGCTCCGGACCAAGACATTCGCAAGGAATTGGGACTGCCCGGTGAACAGACACTCGTGGGATTGATTTCTTATCTACGGGACTACAAAGGACACCATTATTTTGTGGAGGCGGCAGCCCACGTGTTGAAGCAACACCGGGGCGTCACCTTTCTGATCGTCGGTGAAGGACCGGAAGAACCGCTGATCAGAGCTCACATCGAGCGACTCGGTCTGGGACGCGACGTGCTTCTCCTGGGGTTTCGAGAGGATCTGCTCAATGTGTTTCGATCGCTGGATATCTTTGCCATGCCGACGATCGAGGGCGATACCATCCCGCAAGTACTGATGCAGGCCCTTGCCGTCGGATTGCCGGTTGTGTCGACGACGACAGGTTCCATCCCCGATGTGATTCGTGACGGCCATTCCGGCTTCATCGTCCCACCTCGAAACGCCGAGGCGCTGGCTGCACGAATCGGAGACCTCCTTCGGGATCCGGCTCTCAGGACCACCATGGGACAACGCGGCCGCTTCACGGTCGAACAATCCTATTCAATCGACCGGATGCTGGATCAGTTGGAACGGGTATATGCACGGGTTGCAAGCACATGATGCGACCGACGGCCAACTCGTCTTTCTCTATCCGGCAGCGGGTGCTGTTCTGGTGGATTCTCTTTGTAGTGCTTCAAGTGGCCGAGCGGATCTTCCTCTTACGAGATGCCGTGTCTCAGGAGACGCCGACGTTTCCCGTCCTGTTCAAGACCTTCGTCGTCGGATTGCGCGGGGATTTCATTACGGCCACGATTGCGCTCGCCCTCGCGGCTGCCGGCGCCACGCTCCATGCCTTCATCACATCCCGGTTCGCTGCGCGACGTGGACCGCGCCTATCATTCACCACGTCCTATGGTCAAGTGTTCACCGGTTGGTGTCTTGCCCTCGCGATCGTGCTGCTGGTGCTGTTGTGTGTTGACATGGGGTATTACGGATACAATCAGCACCATCTGGATTTTGTGTTTCTGGAATTCATCGGGGACCTCTTCATCCCGGCACCTGACACGAGCGATCCGCATGCTCAAACGTTCCAGCAGACGGATGCGGAGTTGCATGATAGTCAAAAATGGATGGGTCGGGTCGGAACATTTCTTCTTCTTCAGGCGCTCGCGATCTGGGGCTGGAGTCTGGTGTTTGCGAAGGGTGTTGTCCCAGTTCTCGCCCGCTGGCCCCAGGCATCTCAGCTACAGGCGAATGCCCTGCTTGGGCTCTGCTTGCTGGCTGGAGCGATGGGCTTTCATCACCAAGGGCCCTACGCGATACGTATTGCCGCGATCGGCAGCACCGTCTATTACACCTTGGCACAGAATCCGATTCTCTTCGCCAGCGAAGCGCTACGGATCAGTATGGTCTCGAGAGAACGTGAGAACCCGATGTCCGGCGCCCATGGCGTCCCGCTCGACGAGGCGTTAAGCACGACCCGGACCCTGGTTGGACGCGGTGCGGTCTATCCTGACAACCGATATCCTCTGGTCAGACAGTGGCCTGCGTCTTTGAATACGGTTCATTTTGAAAAGCCGGCGAATGTCATCGTCATCTTTGTGGAGGGGTTGGATCGGCGATTTTTAGGACAACGGTATGGTGAGGTCGCGGGGACACCGTTTCTCGATCGATTGAAAAACGACAGTGTCTATTTTGAAAATTTCTTTGCCAATGGCGTGCAGACATCACGGGGATTGTTCTCGACGTTCTGTTCGTACTATCCGCGGCACGGTGCGGCGGCCATGAAAACTCGATATGCGCACGACTATCTGTGCCTGCCGTCGGTGCTCCAACGCCAGGGTTACAAAACGGAAATGGTCATCGGCCAGCATCGGGATCTGAACCGGCTTCAAATGTTTATGGCTCGCAACGGTCTTCAGGAACTATTTTCAGAAAGCGAGTTTCCGCCGCAGGCGGAACGCATCGGGCTGGGGATGTCCGACGGCGCGCTCTTTGAGCTGATCGGGGAACGGGTGGGAATCCTCCAAGCAGCCGAACGACCGTTCTTTCTTGCAACCCTCACGCTGGCGACCCATCATCCTTTTGCCGCGCCGTCCGATCATCCGGACGTGCGAGCGCTGCAGGAACAGTCGGATAAGTACATCGGTGCGCTCCGATACACCGATCTGCAGTTGGAACGCCTATTCACTTCGCTTCAGCAGCGCGGGTTATTGCGAAATACGGTGGTCTTTGTCCTCGGCGATCACGGACGACACGAAGCAGTGGGGAGTACCGAATTCGAGAAGAAGGCCGGGCATTTTGCATCGCCTCTTCTCATTTGGATGGACGAGTCATTGCGTCGCGATTCAAACTACAAGCCCAGAACTGTGTCCCCTATTGCGAGCCAGGTTGACCTGGCACCCACGATTCTTGCGCTCAACGGAATGGTTCAGCCGGTGGCGCCCTTTCTCGGCCGGGATCTGAGCTGCGCGCTCGTCCGCGATTGTCTCGAGGACAATTTCGCGTTTCTCTCCAGCATGTATGACAACGCGATCGGCATGGCGACCTCGCATGGGCTGCTCCTGTATTTTCTACGGGGGGAACGTCTCACGGATGCGGATCTGACGTTCCATGTTCGGGTCGAAGGCGCTATCCCGAGCGATCCGGTCTACGCGGCCCGTTTTCGTAACATGATCGCGCTCTACGAAACGGCGAACGTCGTTCTTGACCAGAATCGAATCTGGTCATGGAAGGAATTTGCTCATCGCTGATAGTTCACGATGAGATCCGGTCATGAAGATTGCGTTCATTGTCGAACATCTCGACCCCAACCGTGGCGGAATGGAGCGGTCCGCGGTTGATTTCCTGACGGAATTGTCCGGGTTGGGTGCGGAAGTCCATGTGGTGACGCAGACCAGTGCCTGGAACTTTCCCGGTATCCACGTCCACCTGCTCGGTGCGGCGGGCTGGACCGACGAGAGCCGGTACAAGAATTTTGTGATTCGTGCTCAGGAGTTTGTGACGAGCCAACAGTGGGACGTGGTCCATGCGATCAGGCCCTGCGTGTCATGCGATATCTACCAGCCTCGCGGCGGATTGGTGAAGACGGGGCAGGACCGGACGATTGCGACGCGGCGGAGCGGACTTTTCAAGATGTTTCGCAAAGTGGGTCTCTTATTCGATGGGAAAGAACGTCTCTTGGTTTCGCTCGAGCACCGTCTCTTGAAGCACACGATTCCACCTCTGGTCATCGTTCCGAGCGAGTACGTCAGGAGGCAACTCGAAGAACGATATTCGCTTCCGGACGAGAATGTCAGGCGTGTGTTCAATGGCGTTCGCGTGGTGTTGCCAGAACCGGTCGCCCGCGCGCAAGCGCGTCAGCGCTTGCGCGAGACCTTCAGTCTTCGGGAACCGAGATTGGTGGCGATCTTCGTGGGACACAATTTTCGAAGAAAAGGCTTGGCTCGCATGATCGAATCCTTGGCCAGACCGGCCGCGCGAGCCTGGCATTTGCTTGTCGTGGGACGTGGAGCCATCGCGCAGTACGAACGATATGCGGAACAGCTTGGGGTTTTGGACCGGATCCGGTTCGTGGGCAGCAGACCCGACGTGAGCGAATTCTATTGCGCAGCCGACGTCTGTGTCCTTCCGACCTATAACGATCCCTGTTCCCGTACGATCCTCGAAGCGCTCTCGCTAGGCCTGCCGTGCATCACGACGGCCTACGACGGATCGTCCGACTGCATCCGCGACGGAGAACACGGTTTTGTCATTGAATCGCCGGAATCGGTCGATGCCCTCGCCAACGCGCTGGAAAAACTGAGTGACGCCTCCACCCGCCGGTATATGTCTGAGCAGGCCAAGGCATTGGCCTCCTTCCTCTCGATGCGGCGCCATGCGATGGAAGTATTGAGCCTGTATCGAGAGGTCGCTGCTCGACGGAATCCATCCAAAACGATCCGGCCTTGTTGATGGAGGTCGGATAGTTGGTCGAGGTATGGTGCGACCCTCAGGGCAGGAGAGCAAATCCCAGTTCAGGTAAGCCCACTTGTCTCGGTAGGTGCCTGTGCGTTGGTCTTGTGCACGCTGGTGGTTTCGTCATGACCTCGCCAACGATTTCTCACGAATCGAGGGCGGGGGGTATGTCTGGTTCGCCAGGGGATGTTCCGGCTGCCGGGATCTCGATTTCATCTTGAAAGATCCGGAAGGCGCGTTGAAAACACAAGCCGAGATCATCAAATCCACGGACAATTGCATGCTCGGACGTGTAGCCGGTTGTGTCATCAAACGATGGTCTTGCCGAACCGTCGGCGATCTGCTGAAGGAATGTATTCGGACGTCACGTGGCCGGAGCGCCGGTCTGAAGGCGCTTGAATTGGAACAAGCCGGGATCTCCACGGCGAAGCCCTTCGCCTGGGGCGAGCGGCGAGTGCTCGGGTTCAGGGTACGCAGTTATCTCGTCATGGAGGATATCCCCGGGGGTATCGATGTGGGGCGATGGCAGGGCGATCGTCGCGCGGCGATGGGGCGGATCGGCGACCTCATCGGACGTCTTCATCAGCAGGGATTTGTCCATCGCGATCTGAAACCTACAAATCTATTGATCGACCACGACGGACAGCCTCACATCATCGATCTCGACGGCCTCCGGCGACGGCGGCTGATCTCTCGTGCCTGTGCCGTGAACGATTTGGTCAAACTGACGCGGCGCATGGTTGAACTTGCCGTGTTGTCTCCGGATGACGCCGTTCATTTTCTCTCGCGATACTGCGCAGCCAGAGGCGGAGCATCTCGACGACAATGGTGGAATGACATTCGAACCCTGTTGGCCGACTACCAGGAATTCCAGCCGCGGTTCCGCGAGTAATCCAGAGAACGGATGCTCGAACGATTCCTATGTGGCTCGCTCTTATGGACTGTTCGCCGGTATATAGCGAAGGTCGGCCAACGTGCGGAGAAGTGGTCTACGCCTTGTCGTGGAGACTCGAGATGCGACTCGAGGATGACTTCCGGTGAAAGGGGTGGCTCGTACGGATCAGAAATGCCGGTGAAATTCTCAATCTCGCCTTTGATTGCCTTTTGATAGTGGCCTTTGACGTCTCGTTGAATGCACACCTCAAGCGGGCAGCATAGATAGACCTCGACGAATCGCTCGATGCGCTGTCGAGCTTGCTCACGGGATAGTCGATAGGGAGAAATCGCTGCCACGATGGGGATGGCCCCGACACTCGTGAGGGATTCCGCAAGATAGACGATCCGACTGAGGTGTGTGAGGCGATCTTCCCTCGAATAGCCCAGGTCTGGCGACAATCGTCGCCGCGTCTCATCGCCATCGAGCACCTTCACGGGAAGCCCCGAGACCATCAACTCGGTCGCCAAGAGCGAGGCGATCGTACTTTTCCCCGAACAGGGAAGGCCGGTGAGCCAGATCGTAAATCCTACCGATACTATGAAACATAGTGACACTGATCCGAAAAGAAAGTCTAACGTGCGGATGGAGGCGGAACCTAGTCATGACTCGGCTTGACAAGAGCGAAATCAATTTGATAATGGGCGCGCTGTTCGTTTCAATCGGCAAGAGCTTCGCATCGCCTCTGTGATCAACGCGCAGGTGCAGCCGTGACCGACTGGACATGATATCTCTCACGAGGCGACTCCTCGTCAGGATAAGATTCGCTTCATCTCCTTGCCCCGGCATTCGGATGTGAGCACACGTGCAACCAACCGTCGTCTATATTCTCTCGACAAACTACGCCGGCTCACATTTCCTTTCGCTCTTGTTAGGCAGTCATTCCAAAGCTCTGCACATCGGAGAAATCAATCACTTGCGGAAGCGCATCGATCGCGGATCCTGTCACAGCTGCGGCGGTCTCGAACAGTGTCCTATCCTTGGAAATATTCCGTTCGATCAGGTCGATCGGGTGTATGACATCATTTTCTCACGCGTCGGTCTCGAGGTCGGGATATTGGTCGACAATAGCAAGCGTATTCCATGGGCGGAACGATTCGTCGCAGCACGGACGTACGCGAAGAAATATATCCATTTGATTCGCGACCCGAGAGCGCTTGCTCGAAGATGGATGCTGTATTACACGTCGCGGCCGGGGCGGATGAAACAGCGATGGCAGGCCATACGGGCCTTTCCGAGACTCACCCCCCAGCTGTTGACCGGAAGTCAGATCGCCATCTACACCTATCGATGGTTGGCGGAGAACCAGCGGATCACCCGCTTCATAGACCGGCATAATCTTGAGGCGATGGTCATCACCTATGAAGACCTCGCCAGGAACCAGGCGGAATGCGTCAGGATGACCACAGAGTGGCTTCACCTTGAGTATGAGCCGGCTCAACTGGACTATTGGGATCATCAGCATCATGGTACCCAAAAGCAGGACTATGAATGGATCAAGGATCGGAAGGTACATTATTGCGATCTCCGCTGGAAAACGTTCCTGTCCGACCGGGACGCGGAATACATTCAGATGAACCGGCACGTTCAAGAGTATCTTTTGAGCCTGGGCCTGCACATGACCACTGACGGATTGACTCAAATCGATGCCACAGAAAAGAATCTTGCTCGCACGTTTCTGCGGGTGAGGTGAACTGTCGACATGATGACGGGGTTACAGGGGAGGGCTGCTGAACTGGCATGCGCGTAGAAATCCAACGATGAGATCGCAGCGTTGTATTCTGGTGGGGTGTCCTTCTCGTGATTCAGCAGGCACACCGGCTATTTTTAGTTCCCGGTCCTCTAGCTGCGGAGGCGGTGGATACGCCGACCCTCCTCCGCACGCTTCTCACCGGCTTTCGAGCCGATCTGACAATATCGAGTCTCGGTGTGCTTGCCGGGTTGTTTCTGGCCACATGTTTCTGGATGGTGGCGAGGCTTGGGTTTTTGGCGACGGGGAACAGAGTACCTGACAGGCTGCTCGCGCAGGCGTATCATCATCGGTCTCGCATGCCTATACTTCGCATTTCTTGTCGTAGACATGGGCTATTATTCGTATAACCGCGATCCCCCCGACCTGGTGTTTTTCGAATTATCTGCAGGATCTCTTTTTTCCGCGTGATGAGAATGTCGGACCGGCCGATCGCCCCTGAACGCCAGTCAGGCTCGTCAGCAAACTGAAGCAGAATTGGATATATGGAGAAATGGGCCCGAAACTGATCGGATTCGGACTGTTGCAGATTGCGGTCTTGGCAGGGTGGACATGCCTGTTCCGGCGGAACATCGCGCCTTTCCTGGCACGCAGAGAGTGTATTCAACTCCGGCGAGCGGCGTTGGCGGCAGCCGGCCGTGCTCAATAGAGTCGGATATGCGACGGACATGGTCATCGGGTACAATCGCGACTGCCATCAAGATCACATGGCTCTTTTTCTGGGGAGGAATGGGCTGCAACACTTCTTCGATGAAAGCCGGTTTCCTCCGCAGGCGAAACGGGTCGGCCTGGGGATGAGTGATGGCGCCGTCATCGACTTTCTGAACGATCGAATCAGGTCTTTGCGGACTCACGGCCTTTGTGGAACGGGATCTCAGCTGTCTTCTAACGGGTGACTGTCCCGCCGACAACCGTCGCTTCTGTCTGGTATTCATCAGGTTGGGCTGGCGGATCAGAAAGGGATCGTGTTGTATTCGGTCGTCCAGGAAACGGTCAAGACGGGACCGCTGAATCTGGAGGAACCTCCCACCGAACGGGTGCCGATCGACGGCAATGTCGGCGAACCACTGCGAACCATGCAGGCATTATTGGTGACAGGGGATTTTCTGTTAGAGAAAAATCGTATCTGGTCGTGGAAAAAATTCGAGAAGGACCTGTAACGATGGGTCGAGTCCCGATCTCCGCCGTCATCATTGCCTACAATGATGAGCCGAACATGCAGGCCTGCCTTGAATCGGTCATGTGGGCGGATGAGATCATCGTGGTCGATTCCTTCAGTACCGATGCAACCGAGGCAATCAGTCGCCGGTTCACCGACAAGGTATATCAACATGCCTTTCACGGCTTCGGTAGATTGCGTAACGAGGCCATTACTCACGCGACTCATGACTGGATCTTCAGTCTGGACACGGATGAACGTGCGACCGCGGAGTTACGCGATGAAATTCGCCGAACATTGGAGGCAGGAGCGGACGCGGATGCCTATTTTGTGCCCCGCAAGAACTATTTTCTCGGGCGGTGGATCAAACATTGCGGCTGGTATCCGGACTACCGGCAACCCCAGCTCTTCCGCAAAGATCGCCTTCGCTACCGGGAGGAACTGGTTCACGAGAGCTTTGACGTCGAGGGAGGGATCGGCTACCTCAAGAGCCCGGCCTTGCAATATCCGTTCAGAGACATCGATCACTATCTCATGAAGCAGGAGCGCTACTCGGACTTGATGGCCAGACGGATGGTGGAACAGGAGCGCCGGTTTGCGCCAAGCCAGCTCGTCACCCATCCATGCTTCACCTTTTTGAAGATGTATATCGGCAGGAAAGGCTGTCTGGACGGCGTTCCCGGTTTGATCCTGTCCGGTCTCTATGCCTACTATACCTTTATCAAGTATGCCCGGTTTTGGGAGATGCGGACAGGAGCTGCAGCGCGACGTTCAATCTCTCCATCGTTAGGTTGAAGGACCGCCATCGGGAACAGGAGCGCAGCATCATGACCGTCGCGGCCGTCGTCATCACGAAAGACGAAGAAGCCAATATCTCCGAGTGTCTCCAGGCCTTGAAATGGGCCGATGAGATTATTGTGGTGGATGCAGAAAGCAGCGATCGGACCGTCGAAATCGCCAAGACCTATACACCCAACGTGTTCGTGCGGCCATGGCCCGGATACGGACCCCAAAAGAACTTCGGTATCGACCAGACCAGGGCGGAATGGATTATCATCGTGGATGCGGACGAGCGCGTGCCGAAGAGGTTGCGCGATGAGATCGCCGGCGTGCTGCGCGCCGAACCAGGTCAGGAAGTGGGTGGGTATGACATTCCTCGGCGCAACTATTTTTACGGGAAATGGATACAGGGTGGCGGCATGTATCCAGACTATCAGCTGCGTCTTTTCAGACGGACGGCCGGTCGCTACGATGATGTCCTGCTGCATGAAAATTTCAGGCTCACGGGAGCGACGCGACGGCTGCAGGAGCCGTTCGATCATCACAGCATGCCCACCATCGGTCATCATCTGCGCAAGATGATGCGGTATTCAACCCTTGGCGCCCAGGAGAAACTCAAGTACGTGTCTTCCGTCACTGCCTGGGCCATCGGCACGCATCATGTGGGCACGATTTTGAAAACCCTCTTCGTCCGACGTGGCTACCGCGACGGAGTCCACGGCCTGATCGTGGCGATGTTTGCCGGCTTGCACACCTTCGTCAAATAT
>DAISKX010000070.1:0-10422 GCA_036820725.1 Nitrospiraceae bacterium | reverse complement strand
GTGAACATCGCCAAGATTGTCGGCGTCGAAACAGTGGTAGCTGGCCGGATCTCTGGGGTCGCGAGGGGTTTGGCGACGGTTGATGTCGGAGGGGTCCCGCTGACTGCCGTAGCTGCGGACGATCGGCAGGAAGAGGTCTTTGTCTGTATCCGCGGAGAAGATGTGACTTTGGAATGCAGTGGGGTAGGCAGTACGAGCGCGAGGAATCACCTTTCCGGAAGAGTGGTTGAGATTAACTCACTCGGGGCAATGGCGAGAGTGACGTTGGATTGTGGCTTCCCGCTCGTGGCAATTGTGACCCGGTCGACAGTGGAAGAATTCGGGCTGGCGGCAGGCCAGCAAACCTTCGCAGCGGTAAAAGCAGGCTCGGTCCATCTTGTTCCCAGACGGGATTAGGGGATCGGAGATAAGGGAGCGAGAAGCTAGAATACTCCTGTGATCGCGGTGCTAAGTTTGTCCCGAACGATCGGCGAGGCTTCTTCAATATCGAGCTTTTTCTGGAGAACATGCCCGACCGACCGCATCTCATAGACCTTAGGTCCACCAGCGGGGCCATTACGTTCGGTGATACGGATATCGGCGATGCACACATAGGTCACACCTTCTTCCACAGGCGGCGGTGCCATCCCGGGATATCCTCCACTCCGCATGGCTGCAGCCATCATGGCATTCATGTCCGGCATGCCCCCGGCTCCCATACCGACCATACGTCCGCCCATGGCACCGGACATCATATTACGGACCATCTGGGCCGGATCACCGCCACCATTTCCGACGCCCCCAGCGAGACTGACACCCCCACTTCCTAGTCCCGTTCCGAATCCGCTCTTGGCAATCGCTTCTGTACTCAGACCTGCGGCTGCTTTGTGACAATAAACGATCTGTGCCTGAAGCCAATACCCAGCCTGAGCTGGTTCCTTGACTATCTGGTAGCCCTTGCCGGACAGACGCGAGGACAGGTTGGTCAGACTTACGCTCTGGTTCTCAGACGTGTTGCGGATTTGGACATAGACGGAACGTTCCGCACTGGGTGGCAGGAGGATTGAATTGCTATTCATGAGGCCTGATCGTAGAAGGTTCGAACAGCCGACATGGGCACTGAGTAGCAGGCCCGATGATATGACCAGGCTTGCTAAGCGCAGTCGTGTACGAAGCTTGTCGGCCATGTTCTAGAAATGTCCTGCTACCGCTGCGCTTAATTTTTGCTGTAAGAGGGGAGTCGCCTCGGCTTCATCCAACTTGTTTTGATGGACGTTTGCGGCCATTCTGGTTTGATACACGCCAGCCGCCACATTGACGGGTTGCGCGGTAGAAGCGACAGTCGTCGTGACAGTGCGATCAGTAATTTGAAGATCGGCCACACAGGCGTAATTGACATTCTCGTTGGCAGACGGTCGTGATGGACCGCCGAACATATTCCCGACGGCGCTTCCCACAGAACTGATCGCTCCCAGCCCCATGCTTGCCGCACTTCCGGCGATCGCACCCTGCGGGCCGGCCATGCTTGCCATGCCAGCCAAACCTTGAAGTCCCGACATGATCGAGCCTCCGACCCCTGAACCATAGCCGCTCGCAACCATGTCTTCGACGGGAAGTTCCGGCTTCGTGAGATTACAATACACAATGTTGGTCAGGACCACATACTGTGCCGCACTTGGGTCCTGTACCATCTGATAGCCTTTGGAAGTGAGTCGTGAACTGAGATCGGTGAGCGTGACGGCTTGATTGTCGGAAGAGTTTCTGTTTTGGATGAAGACCTTGGTGGAGTTCGACGGCGGCAGCATGAGCGTATTGCTTGCCAGAAGATCCGTGTCGCGAATGTTACTTGCACAGCTGGTCAGGAAGAAAGCCAGGCAAGACAGCAGCGTGGCACGGTAGGAGAAAAGGTTCACTCATTCTCCGTTCTGGACCTATAACCCGAGGAGGGAAAAAGCGCGGCGCATTCTAGTCACACCCAAAAAGTTTTGCAATCAATCTTCCATGCAAAGGTCCTCCCCAAGTTCTGTGGATATCCCTGTTGATAAGGCGGTATGGGAACGCCAGGTAACAGTCCAGACTGCACCTACGACCTCGTTGCCTAATTTTTATGCATTGCGTTGGCTCAAAATACCTCCACAAGATGTTGTGGAGGTGGTGTAAGCGTATGGAATAACATACAAACACTAGCGACCGACTGGCTGGCAGGAAATAACCCGCTGCAAACTCCTTATCTAAGATGAGGTTGTGGAAGAGCGAACTCTTAGTGAAGATACGTGTTATACACAGGCTGCGGGCCTGCCTGGGGATGCACGTATTTTTTTGTGTGTAATTCCCTCTCTAGTTATTGGGGCTCTTTCAGAGAGGCACAGACCTCCCCTCTAAGTCTTTTCTTGACAAAACCTAGTGCATGATGTAACCATTGGTTACATCATGAGATCAGCAGACTTTAAACACATCCGCGAACAGTTGGGACTTACACAGCAACAACTCGCGGATGCGCTTCATACAACACGCGTCTCTATCGCCCGATACGAAACTGGCGCAAGAAAGATTGCCGGCACGGTGCAAGTTGCACTCGAGCAGCTTCAAAGGTCGTTTGAAATCCCGATGGCGGGAATTGTGGCAGCCGGACTACCGATTGAACCGATTGCCCAATCGGAATTAGTCGAAGTTCCTCAAAGCATGCTTCGTGGAGGAAATACATTCGCGCTCCGTGTGAAGGGCGAGTCAATGAAGGAAGACGGCATTCTGCCAGGCGACCTCATCATCGTCCGCAAGCAGTCTACGGCACGGAACGGTCAGACGGTCGTGGCGCTAGTCAACAGTGAAGCTACCGTGAAAATGTTTCACCGGACAGATGGCCATATCGAATTACACCCGGCCAATACGGCCATGGAACCGATCGTTATTGCCGCGACTGATGAATTCGGTATCGAAGGCGTTGTCATCGGTCTTATTCGCCATTGTGCGTCATAAAGGTTCAAAAAGAAGGAGGACTCATGGGAACAACTAAACGTCGGATCATCATGATGGAGCAATTGTTCGATCTGGAGAAAACCATTGTGCAGCTCAAGCTGCGAGTGGGTCAGCTTCAAAAAAGTTTGCAGCAGGAGCCTACGGTATCCGCAGATCGTCCAACAAGAAAACGATCCTCTTTGCGCAGTTTGTTCGGAGGATGGAAATCAACAGGGATGTCTGCTGCATTGATCAGAGAGAATAGGAGGGTAGAGCGTCATGCCGCTTCTTTATTCTGACACCGAGGAATCTACTGCAGGATGCTGTACCGATTGTGGCCACATGGTTCAACGTCGCAATCGATGTCTTGATGAACACACCAACACGCCGCTCGATTTATGTGTACGATGTCTAGTGTTGTTCTATCACCGCCGTCAGTTCGAGTCAGGCTGCTGCGGATGAGAATAAGCGGCGGATAGGGAAGCCGCCCAATAGACCGCCGTTTCGTGCAAGGGAAGCGTCGTCCATTGAGAATGGCCGGTTCCAGAGGATACCAAATCTCGATTGGACTGCATTTTCGAGCGTTATGGTCTATTTAATGTAAGCCATAGTCTCGTCCAGTCTGTTGTGAACCAGACTACCCCATCAAAATCCTAACCAGCAATACTACCCTCTTTGGGCGTTCCCCTCGTCTAGTGAACTTCAGGGCAGGCATGGTAATATCCCCACAATCGCCTAGGTTGCCAAAACATGCCGCTAGAGTCACCTTTGCCGAAGCTCACTGTAGGTCGTTCAATGAAGCTTCCAAATCTTCGGGGACTCTTCCAACAAGGAAATGTGTCGATCCTTGTTAAGATAGGTGCGATTTTCGTCGCGCTTTCCGTGACCTATACTGTCTTTCTCCTTATCACCTCCAATATGACCGGCCATTTGCTTGGCATGAGTAGCGCTATTGACCAAGCTGGTACCGAACGTATGCGAATTTACAAGTTGGCTTCCATGCTTCAACAGATGCCAGCCGTTCCAACTGACAGGGAACGCAACCTTGCCCAAATGGAAGTCTTGCAGTGGGAGCGTGTCCTCGAGGGGCTGCGGTTCGGGACGGAAGATCATGCCGCTGTCGCTGCAATGGAGCCCCGTCTGGCTCAACAATTACAGGAGGTGCAAGACCGGTGGTCGCTGCAACTGCGACCGGCCCTGGAACAGGCTATCAGTTCATCAGGTTCGGAAGCAGACCGCGGGAGACGAGAGTATCTGCAGCATGCGGATACATTCGTTGTCGCGCTGGATCAGATGGTACGCGCATTTGAGCAGGAGGCAGCCGGGCGTCTCCGTACAGTCTATACGCGGCAGATCTTGTTCCTGGGAATGTCCGTGATCCTCATGATACTCGCCATGCTATTGCTCCATCGCGTTGTGCGTGCTCCGCTCCAGCGTCTGATCGCCGGGGCGGAGCGATTGGCCGGAGGCGAATTCGATACGACCATCTCGATTTCGGCGAGGGATGAACTGGGACAGCTTGCCAGGACGTACGAACGGATGGCCGGCACCATTCGGCACAATATCGAAGAGATGAAAGCCTTGCATGCTACCGGACAAGAGATCAGCACGCTCGGATCCGGCGGGTTGGAGCAGGTCCTTCGCCAGATTGTGGACCGTGCGGCTGATTCATTAGCCGCTGACCTCGCGATCATCATGGTCCGGCATGTGACCATGGAATGCTGGATCGTAGAAGCTGCATCCGGGACGGAATTTGACCGGATCAGGCAGCAAATTCTACTCGTGGAGGAGACTCCATTCTCCAATCAGGCATATGAAACGGAAGAACCCGTCGTGGCGGCGGACTTATCTGCCTATCCGGATAAACGCGTGAGACTTCGCGACGATTTCGGCGCCCAAAGTTACCTGGCGGTTCCATTGCTTGGACCGCATGCGTGCCTTGGTGTCCTGGTTTTTGTCAGCACGAAGAACAAAAGAAAATTCACGGAATGGGATATTCAGTTGGCGCAACAGTTTGCTTCGTACGCGGCGGTGGCGATGGAAAATGCCAGGCTCTTTGATACGGTCGAGTCCGAATCGAAACTGTTGCAGGAAAAACTTCATGCCGTCGAGAAGAATGTGCGGGAACTGACGCACGAGGTAAAAGCTCCGGCCGGTCGGGTAGCGGAGTTTGCGTCATGGATTCAGCAAGACTATGGTCATCTGTTGGATGAGAAAGGTATGCAATATTTGGGTTGGATCATAAAAGAGGGGAAAGACCTGGCTCAATTGGCTGAACGCACCTTGGACCTGGCTCGTATCGAGTATCAGCCAACCCCTTTGGAAAGCGTCGACGTCGGCGTGGTTGTGCGGGAGGTCCTGACGCTTATGGAGAAGGATTATCTGCCGAAAGGCATTCGGATCTTGATTGCGTCCTCACTGCCGAGGCTCGCATGCCGGCGGATTCACGTCAAACAGATCTTTGAAAATCTGATCAGCAATGCCATCAAGTTTATCGGCCATCAACCCGCGCCCATGATCGAAATCGGGGCAGAGAAAGGCGATCAAGGCACATTGCTATTCGTCCGAGATAATGGAGCGGGCATTGAAACGGAGATGGCAGAGAGGATATTTCTCCCCTTCCAGCGGGTGGCTCCCGAAACGATTCCCGGTTCAGGCATCGGGCTGTCGATCGTGAAGGCTGCGGTCGAGCAATATGGTGGTGCAGTCTCTGTTCAGTCGAAGCCGGGAGTCGGGAGCACATTTTATGTACGACTCCCGGTTCTGGATCGAAAATCCGTCGACGCAGAGGACTGCGCACGAGAAGGAATATGTCTGGGCGGAACCCATCGATCAGCAGGATCATCGTGAAGCGTCGCCATGAACAAGGGGAGCCACCTGTGAGCCCGACAAAAGAAAAAGCATTCACAATCCTGCTTGTTGAAGATAATAGCGGTGACGTCGAGATGTTTCTCCGCACAGTTGAAGAAGATCTTCCACGGCACGAGGACGAGGAAGTCGAATTGGTCCTCGCTGCGCGGGCTGAAGGGGGACTCAAGATACTTGAAGAGCGGCGAATCGATCTGGTTATTGCGGATATCCGCCTACCCGGCATGAGCGGCATCGAACTGCTGCAGCGCATTCAAGCCCTGGACCGTCGCATACCGGTAATTATGGTGAGCTGGGTCGATGCCGTTGATACGGCGGTTGACGCCATGAAACATGGCGCCTTCGACTATGTCATCAAACCCTTTGAAAGGCTGGATCTGGCCACTCGAATTCATCGTGCCATGCGGATGTCGGAAATTCTTTTGCAATATGAAACTCAGGAGTCGGCACCTGCTGCTCCGTTCAAAAACCTCATCGGCGTCAGTCCGGCCATCAAGCATGTCATGGCTATGGTCGAAGCAGCCACTCGCGTTCAATCGACGACGCTCATTGTTGGCGAGACCGGGACGGGAAAGGAATTAATTGCCAGGGCGATTCACGAGCGAAGTGCCGATCAGAATGGCCCTTTTCAAGTCGTGGACTGTACCTCGTTTTCTGAAGGTATGGTGGAGAGTGAGTTGTTCGGGCACGTCCGCGGAGCATTTACCGGCGCAGTGGCCGACAAACCCGGCTTGATAGAACTGGGCGTGGGCGGGACGGTGTTTCTCGACGAGATCGGCGAACTGCCGGTGGGGCTGCAAGCGAAATTGCTGCGGGTCTTGGAGGAAGGTGAGGTACGGGCTGTGGGAAGCACCCATCAGAAGAAAGTAAACGTGCGGTTTATTGCGGCCACCAATCGGGATTTAGCCGAACGAGTCAAACGAAACGAATTTCGTAAGGATCTATTCTTCAGACTGAACGTCATGGTTATCAAAGTGCCCGCTCTGCGAGAACGGACGCAAGACGTTCCTCTACTCGCACGACATTTTATTGCGAGATACGCCAAGGAATTTGGCAAATACGTAGACGATCTCCATCCTTCGGCTGTGACTGAACTTGTCGCATATTCCTGGCCGGGAAACGTCCGCGAACTACGGAACGTCATGGAGCGCGCGGTCATGCTGGCGAAAGGTGATCGCGTCAACCGGAATGAAATCGTTAGCTTGCTGCAATTTCCGGATGAAACCAGTGGATCTATTTCCGATGACTATCTCCATCTGCCGTATGCCAAAGCAAAGGAGAAAGTCCTTGAAGAATTTAATCGTCGCTACATCACCAATAAGCTTGAGCACCACCAAGGCAATGTAACCCACGCCGCCAACGATGCCGGATTACCCCGCTCCTATTTCCATGAAATCATGCGCCGGTACCTGAAAGATTTCACTCAATAAGCGTCAGCTTTTCCTGACAGTCAGGTGCCCTGTTGTAGGGGAATCAATAGGCCCTATGGGCCATTTCTACGATTTCTTCTTCTGTCAGTAATAACTAACATACAAAAGACATTTAATTTCACAAACTTACATGGATCGACTGAAAGTAAGTCAGTTTGAACTGACATGTATTCGAATCCCCTCAAAATGCCTGCGCAGCACTCCTCTTGTCGCAACGCGTAAGGCTGTGATTTATATAGCTTATTTAGAACTCGTACTAACCGGATGAATATCAGCGTTGTGGCATGTCCTGTGTAATAGATCCAAGTGGATATTCGTCCTCTTTTTATGTGCCTGCCCTCAAGAAGCGACTTTGAAAGGAGGTGGTGGTTGTCCCGTGGAGCAAAGGGCACGAGAGAGCAATTATAGGCAGAACGTCTATTCAAGTAGGAGGTGTTCGCAATGCAGTTATCACGTCGGCAGTTTCTTAAATTTTCTGCGGGGACCGTTGCAGTCGCGGCGCTGGCTGATAAGGCCCTGGCACTCACCGCACTGCAGCCGGTAGTCGAGGTCGGCAATCCACTCGGCGAGTACCCGGATCGGTCGTGGGAGCGAGTCTATCACGATCAATATCGATATGACTCCTCGTTTACCTGGTGTTGCTCACCAAATGATACACACGGTTGTCGGATTCGCGCCTTCGTCCGCAACGGAGTCGTCATGCGGGTGGAGCAGAACTACGATCACCAGACGTATGAAGACCTGTATGGTAATCGCGGCACGTTTGCGCACAATCCGCGGATGTGTTTGAAGGGATACACGTTTCATCGCCGGGTGTACGGGCCTTATCGGTTAAAGGGTCCGTTAATGCGGAAGGGCTGGAAGGAATGGATGGATGCCGGCTCACCTGAGCTGACTCCTGATGTGAAGCGGAAATATAAGTTCGACAGCCGGTATCTGGACGACATGATGCGCGTCTCCTGGGATACCGCGTTTACCTATGCGGCCAAGGGATGCATCCTCATTGGGACCAGGTATAGCGGTGAAGCAGGTGCCCGGCGGCTTCGTGAGCAGGGCTATGCGCCGGAGATGATTGAGATGATGAAAGGCGCCGGAGTGCGCTGCTTCAAGCATCGTGCCGGTATGCCGGTGTTGGGGATCGTCGGCAAGATGATGAACACCCGTTTCAACGGTGGAGTATTACCGCTGTTGGATAGCTGGATCCGGAAGGTTGATGCCGATCGTGCACAGGGTGGAAAGTATTACTCGAACTACACCTGGCACGGCGACCAGGACCCGAGCCATCCCTGGTGGAACGGGACGCAGAACTGCGATATCGACCTATCAGATATGCGGTTCTCGAAGTTGAACACCAGCTGGGGTAAGAACTTCGTCGAGAACAAAATGCCGGAAGCGCACTGGAAGCTGGAGTGTATCGAGCGCGGTGCGCGCGTGGTTGTGATTACGCCGGAGTATAACCCGACGGCCTCCCGGGCCGATTACTGGATTCCGGTTCGGCCGGAGACAGATGCGGCGAACTTCCTAGGGGCCTGCAAAATCATCATTGATGAAAACATGCAGGACATCGATTACATCAAGCAATTTACCGATTTTCCCATCTTGGTCCGGACGGACACGTTGCAGTATCTGGATCCGCGTGACGTGATTGCGGATTACAAGTTCCCCGACTTCTCCAAGAGCTACTCGGGCCGGGTGCAGGCGCTGAAGCCTGATCAGATTGACCGGCTGGGCGGCATGATGGTGTGGGACATCAACAAGAAGGCGCCGGTCCCGCTGCATCGTGAACAGGTGGGCTTCCATTTTGTGGAAAGCGGCATCGATCCGTCCCTGACGGGGACATACCGTGTGAAACTGCTCAATGGAAGAGAAGTGGACGTGGCTTCGATTTACCAGCTGTATCTGGTGCACCTACAGGACTACGATCTGGACACGGTCCATCAAATCACGCGCTCGCCGAAGGACTTAATCGTTCGATGGGCACGGGATTCCGGTACGGTGAAGCCGGCGGCCATGCACAACGGCGAAGGCGTCTGTCACTATTTCCACATGACGGAAATGGGTCGCGCTGCCGCCCTCGTGCTGATGTATGGCGGTAATCACGGCAAATTCGGGACGGGCTGTCATACATGGTCCGGCAACTATAAGGCCGGGATTTGGAATGCGACGCCCTGGTCCGGTGCCGGGCTGGCGGTGCATACGGGGGAGGATCCCTTCAATCTGACCCTCGATGCGAATGCCCACGGCAAGGAAATTAAGACCAAGTCGTACTACTATGGGGAAGAAGTCGGCTATTGGAACCATGGCGACACCGCCTTGATCGTCAATACGCCGAAATACGGCCGCAAGGTGTTCACCGGCAAGACCCACATGCCGAGCCCGAGCAAGGTGCGGTGGGTGACCAACGTGAACATTCTGAACAACGCGAAGCATCACTATGACATGGTGAAGAACGTCGATCCGAACATCGAGATGATCGTGACTCAGGACATCGAGATGACCTCCGACGTGAACCATGCCGACATCGCATTCGCATGTAACAGCTGGATGGAATTCACCTACCCGGAGATGACGGCCACGGTGTCCAATCCGTGGATCCAGATCTGGAAGGGCGGTATTCGGCCACTGTACGACACGCGGAACGATGCCGATACGTTCGCCGGAGTAGCCGCGAAGCTGTCTGAAATGACGGGCGACGCGCGCATCCGGGGCGTGTTCCACTTCGTGTATATGAACCGGGTTGACGTGTATCCGCAGCGGATGCTGGACGCCAGCGCAACCTGTTATGGGTATAGCGCCGACGTCATGTTGAAGTCGGAAAAGGGCTGGATGGTCATGACACGGACCTATCCACGCCATCCGTTGTGGGAAGAGACGAACGAGTCGAAGCCCCAATGGACACGATCCGGCCGGCTGGAGAATTACCGCATCGAGCCGGAAGCGATCGAGTACGGAGAAAACTTCATCGTGCACCGGGAAGGTCCCGAGTGTACGCCGTACCTACCGAACGCGATCTTCTCGAACAATCCGTACATCCGTCCGGATGACTACGGGATTCCGATCACGGCACAGCACCATGATGACAAGCATGTGCGCAATCTGAAGCTGCCGTGGGCCGAAATTAAACGGCATGCGAATCCGTTGTGGGAGAAGGGCTACCAGTTCTACTGTGTCACGCCCAAGACCCGGCATC
>DAISKX010000069.1:0-10509 GCA_036820725.1 Nitrospiraceae bacterium | reverse complement strand
GTCTCGCATGGCTTCGTACCTTAATCGGGGCGCTCACACCGAGCGCAAAAATTAGCCTTAGATATGCCTTCTTCATTTGTAGCCCCCGCTCAACGAGCGTTCAAGCTTCAAAGTTGCGATCCCCGAGCAAAGCATCGCGTCAGTATCCATTCGATCATTCTCCCGCGCTGAAGCGGCAAATAGGGATGAAAGACGATCCAATGGTCCAACGGGGCGAGCGCCCTTTTGGGGCCTAGCATTTTCTCAGATGAGTCTCAAGCCCAAAAGGGGTGGGAGGGTGTGCCAATGACGGGGCGGGGCACCTACCAGCTGTCCGTTTTTCGTTTTCATATTTCTAGCGGCCACTGCCTAAGGTAGCAAGCTCGCCCTGGTCTATCGGGCCAGCCCAAGCCTGGGGCCGGGGGGAAGGCTGTCGAGCCGCGGGCCTTCGCAGCCGCTCTGCATCAAAATGTCTAACTAAGAATGTAACCGTCCACCCCTTACTGACCGCCACTAGGCGCAATGTAATGCAATCGCTCATCACGGCTTATTGGCGCGTCATCGCGGCTATCCATGCGGGTAATCAGCGTCCTGCTCCTCTACGTGTTTTTGCACCTCTAGGTCTCGAAAACCATTGTCCCGCAAGGGACCGTGAGTTCGAATGCCACCCTCATGGTCGATCACCGCCGCTCCGGCGCGTTCCATACTCGCTTGCCGGCAAGTCTTCACCGACGCCTGTTTTAAAGTAGCCGTCACCCGCTGCCCTGAGCGCTTTTTGTATTCCAAAAAAAATTGGGGCTCTGTTTGTTGTGGCGACTGCCTCTTCGGCGATGCCCCGGTTCCGGCAAGACAGGCCCAGCCCAAGCCTACCCCCGGCCTCGGCTTGGAATGGCAGGTGTTATATAGGTGTTAAAGAGAGCGACAAATTGGCTGGATAGGAACCGAAATGAAACAAAGTGAGCTCAATAACAGAACCGTTCACGCCGCTATTGGTGCGGGGATTGCCCAAGTCTTCAAGGACTTGAGCACCCCCTTTCCACTGATTCGTAAACCGCAGGTCGGTGGTTCGAATCCACTCGCCGGATCCATTATAAACGTCTGAATATACGTGCCTTTCTTGAATGAAATAGGAACCGGTTCTGTTTCTGAAACCGGCATGCTCACGGTCAGCCTCGTCTACAAAGAAGCTGGCCAGCTCATCTTGGTTTTTACGAATTGTGTCGGTCAACCTTCAGCATAAATCTCAAAAAATGCATCAACGCTTTCAAGTAATCGGGCTTTGATTTCATCCGGTGTGCCGTTAATGACGTGGACGGCCATAGTCCCCACCGATCCGTTTGGCAGCGTGACGGGGACATGGGAATGTGCGAACTCGGTTCCGGTGCCCCGATCCAACCGCATTCCATAGCCGAGCGTATATTCTAGCCCCTTCTTGGGCGTGCCGTTGTGTTCGAAACCTGCCACGGTTAGGCCCTCCTTTTCAGTTAGTAGGTTGTGAGCCGTGTCATCCTTACTCCTTCTTATAGTCGGCCAAGGCCGCTTTGATGGCGTCTTCTGCCAATACCGAGCAGTGGATCTTGACTGGAGGCAGGTTGAGCTCCTGCACAATGTCTGTATTTCTAATCTTGGCTGCTTCCTCTACCGTCTTGCCCTTGAGCCACTCCGTGGCCAGACTAGAACTAGCAATTGCCGAGCCGCATCCAAAGGTTTTGAACCTGGCGTCGACGATTGTATCCTCGTGAACTTTAATCTGCAGCTTCATGACGTCGCCGCACTCCGGCGCGCCGACCATGCCCGTGCCCAAGCCCTGTTCATCTTTCTTAAAACTTCCCATGTTGCGGGGGTTATTGAAATGATCCACCACTTTGTCGCTGTATGCCATATCGTGGCCCTCCATACGAGTGTAGGATTTCTGGACTTCCCTGTTGACTCTTTGGGGAAACTCTCTGCGCGAGGGATGTGACAGTCGACGCATTAGACTTCACATTTCATGCTATGCGTTGAAGCGCAGCGTAATCAAGCTATCAACGGGCCTAGGACCATTTGGTTATTGGGCCCATCGTGAACAATGCCATTGGTATATTCCGCGAAGTGACTTGATGCCTATCTTTTCTTCAGCGCCTCGTACGCCTTAGCCGCTATGACCTCTGAGCGATGCAGCACATCGGCTATTGAAACCATTCCCTGGATCCTGTGATCTTTGTCAATCACCGGAATGCGCAGGACCTCATGATCGCACATGCAGTCCACCGCACGCTCGACATCGTCGTCGGGAGTGCAACTAATGACGGGGGCTATCATGCAATCAGATACCCGCACGTTGCGGGAATCCCGTCTCTCTACTTCGAGCCAAAGATCACGGTCGGTCACAACCCCGATCAACTTGCTGTTCTGTTCATTGTCGACAATCGGCACAATACCACCCGCCCCCATATCTATCATGATGCGCGCCGCTTGTGGCGCCATGTCAGAAGCCAGGCAATAGGGCACATTTTCCGTCATCATGTCTCGAACCTTCATGGAACCTCCAAGTCAGACCACCGAAACTATCACGACCATCCTACTTACCTGGGAGCTACGAAACAGACTACTGGGTTACTCCACCTTAACGATCCTGAGTTGAACCACGAGTGGCTTCCCCGCCAATGGATGGTTGTAATCCAGCACCGCCGTCGAGCCTGATACTGCTGCCACGGTGGCGAAGGATCCTGCCTCATTCTGGACGACGTCTCCTGCTTTAGCGTCAGCCGGCAAGTCGGTTTTTGGGATCTTCATCTTTTTTCTCTCATCCCGCGGGCCAAAGGCTTCTTCCGCCGCCAGTTCAACTTTCTTCTCTTCCCCGGGTCTCATTCCAGCTACTTCCCGCTCCAAAGCCTGAAAGATCTCGTGCCGGCCTTGCACGAACTCGCTGACGTCGTCGTATTCGATCCCGTTCTGGTCCGGAACGGCGACCTGATATTGGAGCGTGACTTTTGATCCTTCCACAATCCGCGGACTCCCAATTTCTGGAGATAAGAATGTAGCAGAAAGCCGGTGTGCAGCATTCAAACTCTGTGCGACAGAAAGAGCGGAACACGTGAGAATGACAACGAGACTGATTGCTTTAGGTTGATTGGTGATCCGCATCATGACCTCTTCCCAACTCTTAAGGAGTGCCACCATGGCAAACTTTGCTGTAAGGGTTATAAGAGTGCAAGCAACGGACCACATATCAGGTATTCACCTTAGAAGAATGTCTTGATTCTCCTTGGTTCTCAAGGCTCTTCTACTACTAGGTAATCTGGTACTCTTTGGTCCCTATCAGAGTAAAGGTTCGCGCTATCCAACCAGCTCACCCTCTCAAAGCAGTTGTTTTCGCGCGTGAGAAAATAGGCAAACTGTCCAAAGGGAGCAATTTGTCCTGCTGAAAATCGATTGTGCAGTGCGGCGGTCATCGAGGTGATAGGTACCCCCGTGGCCCGCCATCACGAGATTACTCCAGTTTCTGCGAAAATCTGCAGCTCGCGAATGCTCTCCTCAAAGAGCGATTTCATGTGTGGCTGTGAAGCATAGTGGATTGGATCGCTTATGGACCGACGATAGAGAGCGGCTGCCCAGTTCGCCCATTGCCTGGCTGCTTCAACACCATCCCGCACACACAGTGTTTCAAGTCTCACACGCTCGCTCATGTCTCGCTCCTCATCGCTTGGCGATTGCGTAAAATCGAAGGGGTTAGGTTAGAACACCTGAGTAGTGCAGAACATACTGCCTGAATAGAAGGCGTGATTTGTGCGAAGCTGTTTGTCCCTCACGTGTGACCAGAGTGGTCAGCGCTGAAGTCCCTGGCGAACCCATGAAACGCTACGCCAAAGAATATTCGATGGACATGACTCGCTGCTTGTTGTGAGGACTCTGCGCGCAGATTGCCCAGTAGACCCGTTGGGGATGACACGAGAATATGAATGGTCGTGTATAAAAAGAGTTGTAAGACGAACCACACTCTGCGGGAGGAGGACATTGAGGTCGCCTCGATCGCAGAGACAATACTTCGGTGCGTTCTCACCGGTCGTGATAGCGAGGCTGACCTCATTGCGTTGACCTGAAGGATTCTCTTACAGATTATCGTAGTGGCAGCCGTTGGAGAAGTCCCTCCAGTTCAATTGTGATTTATCTCCGGGTGTTTCATTGTGCGCGATGGGATAAGCACATTCATACTGTCTGCATAATCCGCACTCGTGTGGGTCAATGGCCGCTTTATCAGCGTATCCCCAGGACGACGTCCATGGAGATCCTGGGCGGAGCTTGTTCACGAAAGCTAAGAAGGAAGCGGGAATCCTGGGAAGGATAGTCAGCTGTTGGGGCGCTTAGCCGGAAGGACTCCTTTTCCCTCGCAGCCAAGCTGGTAGCAGAACTTTTAACTGAGACGCCTCACGTCGATAGTATTCCTTACCTTTCAGGCATGAGGCTGCCTTGCGGTCAAGCACGAGGATCGAGGTAGGATGTAATTGCATGGAAGAGGCGGGGGTTGAGGCGCTGAGGGGCCCTTCCAGGGCTTTGGCGACGGCCGCAGCTTTTTGCTTTCCGAAGGCGAGCAGCAGGAGAGCTCTGGCCTCACGAATGGTGCCGAGGCCCATGGTCACCGCCCATTCCGGGACGTGAGCGTGATTGAAGAGTCGAGCCATGTTCCGTCTCGTCGAAGCACTCAAGAGGCTGATCCTTGTTCGAGAATTGAGACTGGACCCAGGTTCATTGAACCCCAGATGCCCATTTCGCCCGATACCCAATATCTGAAGATCAATACCGCCATGGTCCCTGATGAGTTGCTCATAGCTGGAACAATAGGACGCGATATCCTCATCGGCCTGTCCGTTCAACAGATGGAGATGAGTCGGGTCGATATTGACATGGTCGAGAAGGTGTTGGTGAAAGAATGCGTGGTAACTGTTCGCGCTGCTGCTCGGCAGCCCGAGAAATTCATCGAGGCTGAAGATCCCCACTTGAGAAAAATCGAGACGCTCGGAGCGGTGCAGATCCACAAGGTTCCGATACAATCCCGTTGGCGTATTGCCCGCGGCCAAGCCGAGCCGCAATGCCGGATTATTCTTGATCGCCTGACCGACGAGGCGAGCCGCTGCCCGGCTGCCTTCCTCGACACTGTCCGTGATCAGGGCGACCATCACTCGCCCGAGAGAGAGTATTTGCTCACCGTTGTTTCCTGGATCATTCCTTCATACACTTGCACATACTCCTTCGTCATTCGTTCCGCCGTGAATCGCTCCTCGAACGCGTGACGGCATCGGGCTCGATCGATCTCGCCGATGCGAAGGATGGCTTGTGCCATCTCATCCTCATCCCTACAGAGAAACCCTGTCGCTTCATGTTGAATCAATTCCGGAAACGAACCGTGGCGGTAGGTCACGACGGGTGTGCCGCAGGCCAGGGCTTCGATCACGACCAAGCCAAACGACTCCGGTTGATAAGGGCAGAGCGCCGCGCAGGCATTCCCAAGAAACTCGCCCTTTTCACCATCGGTGATTTCTCCGATGTACTCGATCAGCGGATCGGCGAGGAGGGGCACAATCTGGGTCTCAAAGTACTCACGATCGACGGGATCCACCTTGGCTGCCATGCGCAACGGCATACGAAGCCTTTGCGCGATCCTGATCGCCACATCCGGCGATTTCTCCGGAGACATCCTCCCCAGAAAGGCAAGATAGCGCTGGGGCTTCGGATGGAATGGATGCAGGCCGGCAGGGAGCCCGTGGTACACATTCGCCTTCCAATTATTCGAAGGAAACGGAGCACGTTGCGAATGGGAAATAGAGACAAGAGGGATCTCCCAAAATTCCCGATAGACCTCCGCCAATTCAGGTGCGCCCAGATACCCATGAAGGGTGGTGATGATGGGCACTTCGGAACGGCGAGCGAGGGGGAATCCGACAAAGTCCAGATGTGAATGTATAATCTCGAACTCATGGGAAGCGTTCCAGATGCATTCAAGCATCTGCGTCAGGAGCGCGTCTCTATTGATGAATGGCGTATGGGTCAGCGCGCGATCGCACATCGGCAGAAGTTTCGCGCTCGTGGTCGAGTCGCCGCTGGCAAACAGGGTGACATCATGACCGAGCCGGACCAGTTCTTCGGTGAGGCAGGCAACAACTCGTTCAGTCCCCCCATACTTTTCGGGAGGAACACTCACCCCAAGATGAACCACTTGAGCGATTTTCATGCGAGCCTCGCTGGATACGGCCGTTACTCAAGATCTCGCACACTACCGAGCTGCACAGCGCTACTGTGAATTATTCGTAAGGCCGCGTCGAAATCGTGCCAGTACATTCCTGGTGATCTGTTGCACGCTCGGATTGAGGCTAGATACCCGCAGCTCCGGCGCATTGAAATCGTCCAGCCCCCAGCTCCATTGAATCGTGCCGGCTGCGAACACCGTGGCACCATTAGCGAGAGTATAGGTTGCCATATTGGCAAGATGGGTCTGGCCCTCAAACTGGTAGGGGGACTCAGCCAGAATCGTTGTATCTGGTGGAGCAGACCCAAATGCCCGATCGGCCTCATAACCCAGGAGGCGCGGTAATCGATCACCCAGCCCAAGATTAGTGCCAACCATGGTCCAGTGGTCAGGCTTGGTGATGACAATATCGCCATCAACCGGATTCCCGTCGTACATGACGCCGATGAACGATTCCTCAGGGCGGCTGACCGGCTGATCCCGCCAACGCACAGTCATCAGCTGCCGGTTCCCAAGATCAAGGGCATAGGGGTCGCGCTGCAGCGCATCGTCTTTGTATGAGACGATGGTGCGATCGGGATCTCCTGTGACGACACTCGGTTCCAACCGGATCTGCCAATAGCACACATTGCCCGAGAAAAACGCAAGATGAACCCCGCGGTTGCGTGCGTCTTCGACATGAGCGCGCATCTGCCCGGTCCAATATTCATCATGCCCTACAGACAGCCAGCCCTTGTGAAGGTCAAGGAGCTGTGCATTAGAATGGGTATCGATGTTCGTGCTGTAGCTGACATCGTACCCTTCGCGTTCCAGCCATCGCACCATATTGTATTCCCAACCGGAAGGGGAGGATGCATCGGTAGGGGGTACCGCATTGTTGGTCAGAAAGTCTCCGGCGCCGTTGCCGTAAGCGGCGGCTGGATTGCTGCTGATGGCATAGGGACGATTAAATGAGACCATGAAGGCTCGGCCGCCCGTGCTGTTGAAGTCATAAAGCGATTTCCCGCCCCAATTATTATAGGCTTGGTATGTGGTGACGCTGGACTGGAAGAGGAAGTCGGATGGGCGTGTCTCATCTCGGATGACAAACATAATGTAGGCCTGTGCACCGCTGGTTTCCGAGGTCAATTTGGCCAGATACATCCCGCTGATCCATTCCTTCTGATCAGCCTGGTTTCCGACCGCCAGGATATAGGGATCCTTCCAAGAACATTCGATGAGTCCCGTATGAGGATCAATCGACGGCATTGGTTGTGACACACCGCGACGGGTCACAGGCCCATGCACCAGCCTTGCTCCATCACCCCCATACCAACCCATCCGATAGACCGCGATGCTATACGAGGGATCGCCCGTGTGGACAAAGAGAGCAATGCGGTCCCCACGGTTCACGCTGGTGAGGGAGGCATAGCCCTCAATCTCATGACTCAAAGCCGGTCTGGTTAGACGCCAATCCTGCGTGCCAGGACGCGCATTCTCTCGTTGGATCGGATTGGACTCGGCCATCGACTCAGACTGCATGACGGAAATCGACAAGATCACGAGCAATAGCAGGCCGAAAAGCCGTCTAGAACACACAGTTGTTTTGCCGGATTCATCCTGCGATTGTCCTTGTATCACGGCATCGAATGTCCCATCTCGCTGCCGTTAAGTCAAATAACTCCGGTGCGAGCAGCGAATCATGAATACGCTTCACGCCCCGACGCAGCTGGCCGGAATTCGTTCAGACACCCTTGGAGGCCGTAGGTCGGTGGTTCGATTCCACTCGCTGGCTCGACACTATCCTTCATGTGACCCGCGGGCTAAACAGAACTTATTTTACCTATCGCCTTCTCACGACCTCTGTTATATAAATCATGACAAGTTGTATCTCAGCGGGGGCGCGCGCGCTCGTTGATACTTTCTCTATGCTACGTCGGCATATCGGCTGCCTTCCTAAGCGAGTTCTGTTGCGATTGGTCCTTAACCGTATTAACACGCGTCCCCCAGATCCATAGATACCGCTCCCTATGAGAACAAGAATTCATGCCCTTGCTGTGCTCTGTGGACTGATGATGTCAGGCTGTCTGTCTCCGATCACCTTGAATCGCGCGGTCGTGGCGTACGACGACGCGGTCACAGACGCGGTTGCCAAACAACTCCTGATCAATATCGCTCGGGCGCGGCACCATCAGCCCATCCACTTTACCGGTGTGTCGAACATAGCCGCCACGTTTGATTTTCGTGTCAATGCCGGAGCTACTCCCGCACTCACCGGCGACGCCGGCAGGACGTTAGTGCCTATCTTCGGCGGCAGTGTGGCCGAAAACCCGACGATCAGTATCGTGCCCATTGAAGGTGAAGAGTTTACCAAGCGGCTCCTCAGCCCGTTCAACGAGAGCAGGCTCATTCTTCTGCTTCGGCAGCGATTCGATATCGATCTTTTGCTGAGACTGATGGCACAGGAGCTGCGCCTTAAACAAAATGGAGAGGACATGGCGTTCCGCAACACGCCCGGCGATCGGTCGGGGTACGAAAAGTTTCGTCGCGTGGTACTGCATCTCTCAGCGATTCAGGACAAGAACCAACTCTATGCCGAACCGTTGACGTTCCATCGGCGCTGGACCATTCCAGCCAACTCCGTGACTGCGGAAGGGTTTCAAGCGCTGGAGAAGGAATATCTCGTGACCTACAACCAACGGGACAACACATACGTCCTCGGGAAGCAGGTTACAGGGCGCATTCGAATTACCAATTATGATCCCGATACACTCTCGCCGGAGGAAAGGGCCCGGTTGAGCGAAGAGACTGAAGAGGAGCACGTCAACGATGTGTCCTTCGACATCCGTCCAGGACACTTCGGAGGGGAGTATCCGATGAAGGGCTATTTTCGGCTTCGGAGCTTCAACGCTATGCTGCACTTTCTCGCCCGGTCATTGGGCGAAGACCGTGAATACCACGTGGAGAAGGATGCGTTAACCCCCGACGTCGCAGAAAACCCTGTGTACACCATGGAGATGGTCATGACGGATCACAGTCCATCGGCGGCTGACCTCGCTATTCAGTCTCACGGAACCTATTATGCTGTGAGGACTGACGGCCCGCTTGCGCGCTGGAACCGGGAGGCGTTTCAGTTGCTATATCTCTTGTTTCAAATGACCGTCACCGAGGTCCCGCGTGTCGGCGTGCCGAGTATCACCATTGCCAAATAACGCATCGCCATCTCGTTCACTCCCACCGGACCACGAGCTTGTCGTCAGACCTTATCGGAGTTGCGCGAGCGAAAACCATAGACATCACATAATCTGCGCCTGATTGCATGGAAACCAGTCGGCATTGAGGCTCTCTTTAGTTTTCTGTCCTGCCTCTGACCAGAACCCGAACACTGGCCCAGAAATACGTTCAGCCAGTGGCCTGATTGCGAGCACCCCTCATCCGGAACCTTTCTAAACCGGAATGGTGCGACCATACGCTGGTAGCCTTCGGCGACAGCTTCGGGGATGAGCACATCAATCGAGTGATCGAGGACATGCTGACCGTTCCATCCACTCACCTGGTCGATCAAAAAGGAAGGTCGCCGGCCGTCAGGATTTTCCCGTTGCACAAAATCATCGCCCGCTCGATGACGTTCTGCAACTCACGCATATTGCCTGGAAAGGAATACCGCTCCAGAATGGCGATCGCTGCCGGATCAATCTCCACCACGTCCTTGCCGAACTCCATAGCGTATTTCACCATGAACCGTTTGCTGAGTGGCACGATGTCCTCGATGCGGTCCCGTAGCGGGGGCAGTTGAAATGCCAAGACATTGAGACGAAAGTAGAGATCCTCTCGAAAGCGTCCTGCCGCAACCTCCTGCTTGAGGTCTCGGCTCGAAGCGGCAATCACACGAAAATCCCCTGTCATGTCATCCATTCCTCCTACACGACGGAACGATCGATCCTGCAGAACCCCCAACAGCTTCGCCTGGATCGCCAAATCGAGATCGCAGACCTCGTCCAGAAACAACGTACCCGCTTCTGCCTGCTCCAGCAGACCGACTTTCCGCTGCTCCGCGCCCGCGAAGGCCCCACGTTCATACCCGAACAGATCATGCTCGAACAGTTCTGGCGAAATGGTCGTACAATTGATCCTCACAAACGGACCCGTTGCGCGCACGCCGTTATAGTGAATCATTCGAGCCAGAAATTCTTTCCCCGTCCCGGTTTGCCCCATCAGGAGGACAGTCGTCTTCTGATTCTGTGCCACGTCGCGCACCCGCGCGAGGAGATCTTTCATCGACGCGCTGCTCGCGACGGGTCCGGCCAATCCATATTGATCGGCGTCAT
>DAISKX010000068.1:0-10511 GCA_036820725.1 Nitrospiraceae bacterium | reverse complement strand
CCAAGATCTGGAAGAACTCGGTCGCTGGTGGCGTGGCAGCGACGAGCGATGAGTCGGCGGCATAGGATGCTCGCACGAGATGGGGCGATCCAGGTGCAGGAATAGGACGAGCCTGTGTGAAGCCTTCTTCTGTGCTGGCCCGGATTAGGCCCCCATCCGTCACGAGTCGCGCATTGGGCGTTTCCAGCACGACCTCTCGTGGGGAGCCTGCAAGAGTCGAGGCTACGGCCACGAGCAGCTCCCCCTGCTCCAGCGCGATCACCGGTTGGCCGTCATCGAGGTGGGTGATCCGAAACGTCGCCGGTCCGTGGGCCGTGACTAGCGCCTGGGTGCCGATCAAGATTTCCGCAACCGTGTCCGCTCCAATGGCCAATCGGTCTCCGCTGACGACGTCATCGCGAAAGTGGAGTGAGCGGGGACTCTCGCCGGACGTGGCCGCCTGTGCCTGAATTTCTCCGCCGCTGGCACCCGTCACCACGAGGCGGGGCGCCGCGTCCAGACGCGCTCCGCGCTCGGCCATCTCGGCGGCCCACAGTATGGACGGGCCTAGCACTTCAAGTGTGACCAATGTTAACGCAACTAAGGAGGAAGGCCGATGCATATGCATTACGCTCTCCTTCGGTTAACGATGAAGAATTATTCTCATTTCTGACTTGACAGTCGCTCCGTTAGTCTGTACACAGACCGGCTTATCAAAGTTTTAGGCGTACTACGTAGTTCCAGCATCTACATAAAACGGGCTCAAACAAGCTCTGGGAGCGGGAGGGTGCCATAAATGGAGCGCCACTGTCAAATAAGATATTACGTGTATTTTTTTCTGCTCATGTGTGTTCTCACGGTTCTTCTTTTTGGGCCGTATAAATCTATTTGTGAGGCTGCCAGTCAACAAGCGGATGCAGATGTATTGGTGGCTCAGGCGGTACTGGCATACGAGGAGGAGCGGTATGAGGTAGCCCAGGGTCTCCTTAAGCGTGCGCTTGAACTCGACCCCAAAGACGTCCGGGGTCTCTACTATATGGGTTTGACCCACCTAGCGCTCAAGCAACCCGATAAAGCGGTTGAGCCATTGGAGAGGGCTAACCAGTTAAGTCCGGGGGACGCTGACGTTCAGTACCAGCTTGGGGTGGCGTACTTTTCGGCCGGCCAGTTTGATCAAGCTGCTCCGATATTTGAGGAAATGTATAAGGCCGACCCTAATCGGGAAAACCTGGGGTACTACGTGGGCTTTAATCGCTATCGGCAAAAAAACTACAAGGAAGCAGCCGAAGCTTTTGAAAAGGCCAAAATTACCGATCCTAACCTGGTTCAACTCGCGCACTTTTATAGCGGTTTAGCGCTGGCGGTGATGGGCATGTCCGAAAAAGCGGCTGCGGAAATCCGGACGGCTCAACAGACTCAGATGGTCAGCCCTATTACCGGAACAGGACTTCTCCGCCTGGGCGATGTGATTGCCAGGGGCCAACCTGTGGCGCCGCAACAGCGGCTCAGGGCTCAGATCAGCCTTGGCGGATATTATGACGACAACGTCGCCATTAATCCCAATCCGAGCGGGGACCCTTTTGCGGAGGCTTTACGAACTCGAAAAACGACTTCCGGCGGCGGAACCGCGAATGCTTTTTTTGATTATTCGTTTTTGCAGACGAAATCGTTTGAGGCAACAGGCACCTATGGATTTCTGCAGACATACAACTTCAATGATAATTTAGACCAGTTTAACTTTCAAAACCACCAAGTGGGCGTGAATGGCTTTTATCGTGGCCTCCTGCTTGACATCCCGTTCCAGTGGGGACTGCATTACACGTATGACTATCTGTTCCTCAATATGAACGGCTTTTTGTCCCGGCACAGTCCCTCCACAACATTGTCGATTGCTGAGCCGGCGATAGATTTGCCTTTGGTAGGAAAAATGGCGAACTTAACCACCTTTGTCGGTCGTTATCAAGTGAAGAGTTTTTTTAATGAGTTTGGGGACTTCGACCCACGCTTTATCTCGCAGTTCCGTGACGGATACAACGTCATGGCGGGGCTGCTTCATGTATTTCGATTTGCTGACGATCGCATTCTCATCCGAACCGGCTATCAACATGATAATGAGTCGACCGACGGCACAGATTTTTCGTACGTCGGAAACCGTCTTCAGGTGGGTGGGCAAGTCGGATTGGGGTGGGGGGTGACCATCCGCTATGATTATGACATTCATTGGAGAGACTACAAGAATGGCCAGTCGCTCTTTGTCGACGATAACCTCAATAATGGAACGAAGCGTCGTGACATTGAGCAGACCCACTTCGTCCAGATTAGCAAACAGCTTTCCAAACACTTTAGTATATCCGCCCAATATCAGCGTATCAGGGAGGACTCGAATATTCCCGTCTATGACTATACAAAGAATGTCTATACGGGCCTCGTGACCTGGGTCTACTAGGGAGACTCTTTCGTCCATGACTCTGAGACGTGTGAAAGCGATATACTTTCGCATCTGGCCCAGGCTGCAGATCAGCTCCCTTCCGGTTGCCTATCTACTCGTAGTCTTCCTTCTGACTGCTTGGTCGTTATTTCCGACATCAGGAGAGTCATCTGATGCGTTGACTGATGCTAACCGAGCCACCCAGTTGCAAGAAGCCAATCTCTTGCACGAGGAAGCGCGCTCATTGTGGGAAAAAGGTCATTATAGAGAAGCTATTGCGCCAGCTCGCAAGGCGCTAGCTATCCGCGAACATATCTTAGGTGCGACTCATGAAGATGTGGCTGTGGCGCTCACCACTCTGGGGCTCGCTCACTCATCTCTAGTCGCGCTGGCGGAAGCTAAATCATTACTCGAACGAGCGCTAGCCATCCGGCGCTCCGCTTTCGGATCAGATGATCGAAGAGTGGGCGAAAGCCAGACGAACCTTGCTTCCATGTTGTATGCAGGAGGGGATTTCACAAGGGCCATTCAGTTGTTGGAACGAAGTGTTCAGATTCAAGAGCGGGCTCTTGGTCCATCTCATCCAGATCTAGGCGTCACTCTTGCCCATCTCGCTATAGCCCAACGTGGGATGAGCCGGCTCGGTCAGGCACGATCGACTGCGGACAGAGCAGTTACGATTCTACGTGCGGCTGATCCACTTCGGCCCGTTGATCTTGCCATGGCCATCAATGTTATGGGCAACATCCTAGGCCGTCAAGGGAAGTTCGACGAAGCTCGCTCGTTGCTCCTGGAATCTTTGTCGCTCTACGAAGAGACTAAGGGACGAGAGCATCCGTATGTAGCAGCAGCTTTAACTCAACTCGCGATGCTAGAGGAAAAGGTTGGAAATTACGATGGCGCCCTGCCGTTGCTCATGAGAGCATTGGCAATTAATGAGCGAAGTTATGGCAGCAACAATCCAGAAATAGCCGGCAATCTCTATGAGATTGGCCTTACTGAGCGTGCACTGGGAAACAAGACGAGCTCGCGACAACGGTTCGAACGAGCACTTGAGATTCAGAATGCTGCCGTGGATCCGAACCATCCGTTCGTCGCTTCCACCCTTATAGAGTTGGCGGAGGCAAAACGTCAAGACGGAGATCACAGCGGGGCTCGGTCACTACTGCAGCGCGCGCTTCAGATTCAGGAGGGGTCGCTGGGGCACGATCATCCATCTGTGGCACAGACATTGACCTCCATCGGATACCTCGAAGGTCAATCCAATAATTTCTCCTTGGCGGAGGACTTGTTTCGCCGCGCCGTCCAAATCAGAGAGACAGCACTCGGGCTGATGCACAAAGACGTAGCCAGGAGCCTCTTCGATTTGGCGCGCGCCAAGCATGCGCAGGGAAAACTATTGGCAGCCAAACCTGCCTATGAGCGCGCCCGTCAAATCCTGCAAACGCAAAGTGCGGAAAACGCAGGTTTGGATGACGCGGCCATGAGCAAAATATGGAAGAATGATCTCAAGGGGTTGCAGGACTATGCGCACATGTTAGCCGCACTTGCTCGAGATGCACAACGACCCACCGAGCAACAGTCGGCTGTACGAGATGCATTCGTTGTAGCACAACAAGCACGAGGATGGTTGGTACAAGCAGCGGTAGCCAAAAGCATCGCACAGCGACAGACTAGAAGTGACAAAGAACTTGGGCTCGTCATGGAATTCGAGGAGCTTCGCCGCAAACGTCAGGAACTATGGGCACGTTTGAACGAGTTTTATGGTCTACCTGAAGGGCATCGATCCCGTGCTGAACTGGCCAAAGTCAAAGAAGACCTATCCCACTTACAACGATCTCTTGATCAGGCTAGTGCTCAGCTTCAGTCACAAGCACCCCACTATGCAGAATTAGCACAGCCGCGACCGCTCGATATCGACACTGCCTTACCGTTGCTTCGGCATGGTGAAGCGCTCATGTGTTTTTATACGTTGGGCGATCGCGTCCAAATTTGGTTGCTTCGTCCGGATCGTCCAGTGACGTACCGTGAAACGCTGGTGTCGAGAGCTAAGCTTCATGATCTTGTTCAAAAGGTTCGATCGAGCATCCTCCCCAAATATAATCCTCGTAGCGATGAACGAGTTCCCGTTTCGTATGATGTCGAAGCTGCAGTGGACTTATATCAACTTCTTTTCAGTCCAGTAGAGCGAGATCTCACGAATGTATCGCAGCTCTTCCTCGTTCCAGACGAAATCCTTTTTCCATTGCCCTTTGCAGCTCTTCTGACACACCGAAGCAGCGATAAATTCTCCTCCTTTGCCGAATTATATCGCTATGGGCGAACCCCGACGCCGAAAGATTTAAAAGAATACGCGACCCTTCCTTGGTTCGCTAAATCTTATAGTTTCTCAATTCTCCCATCCGTTTCATCTCTCAAGATGTTACGTCAAAATATTGTTCGTACGGGCAATCCCAAAGAATCATTTATTGGCTTCGGGGATCCATTGCTGCAGGGTTCGGGCAAAGAACGAGGCGGACAAATGATGGCTGCGCGAGGTATGCGTGTTGCCGTGGACACATTACGGAAGTTGGACAATTTACCGGGGACTCGTGAAGAACTCTTGGCTGTCGCCAAGGCACTTGGCGTTAATCCAGAAACGAATGTGTTCATGGATCAGCGTGCCACTGAGCTTGAAGTGCGTCGGTTGAACACAACGGGGCGTTTAGGCGGTGCAAGAGTGCTCTCTTTCGCGACACATGGATTACTGGCAGGTGAACTTCTTGGGATGACCCAGCCTGCCCTCGTGCTGACTCCTCCGGAGATACCGACCGATGACAATGATGGTCTTCTCTCTATGGAGGATATTTTTGAGCTCAAGTTGCAAATGACTGAATGGGTCATTCTCTCTGCCTGTAATACGGCAGGTGCGGACGGAAGTGGTGAGAGTTTGTCCGGTCTATCCCGTGCATTTTTCTTCGCGGGTGCAAGGGCACTATTAGTAAGTCAATGGAGTGTCGACGATGAAGCGACCAAGGTGCTGATGGAAAAAATTTTTCGGCGGTACAGCAAGACGCCATCTATGCCGCCTACGAGAGCCTTACGCGAGGGAATGGTAGCTCTCTTCGATGAAGCCAGTACGCATGATGACAAGCGATACTTCGCCCATCCTTATGCGTGGGCCGCATTTATTCTCGTCGGCGATGGCGGCGGCTCCTCCCCTACAGACCGCCCATAGCACAGCAGAGGTTCAATCCGCGTGACAATCGCTGTGGGCAATACTTCCATTTCCTCATCCATGTGCTTGATTTTTCACGATGAAGAGAATACCCTCCGATCCTTCGCAGATGCTCCTTTCTCTCTGAGCCGAAAATGTGGGGGTTTGTTCGATCATGTGACGTGACCACCCTATGCTTGATTCTCTGCCACGGGCTCTGAGTGCTGAACGCGATATTCCATCCTTGTCTTGGGATCAGGTTTGTGACCTCCTCGTGGGGGCTGATTGGCCCGCAGTCCCTGCTACTATTCAATCAATCCCGCAGTTTCGGACCAGGTTTTCTCTAGGCCGGCAGTTTCTCTTCCAAGATGATCCGAGTCGACTTTCCCTCGAATCTCTGTGGCTCAAACTCAGTGCCTTTGCTCGCCTTTGCCGGCGAGTTGCTGAATTCTACGAACAGCATCAGCGCCCCTACCTGTCACTGGAGCCCAAGCACATCCATGCGTGCGTCCGGGACCAGACCTTCACGTGGCTCCCAGCCCGATGGGTATTTGCACTTGAGCTTGACGCTACAAAGGGCCCCACGCCGCTGGTTCACGAGACTATGCCGAGTGAAATGGCTCGGCATGTCCTAGTTTCATCCTCAGATATCGACAGCACATACATCGCTCCCATCATGAAACAGTGGCCGGTGGGTCGTGAACTGCGAGTCACGGTTCTGCTTCGTTCGGTCGAGCGTGTTTCGGATGATACGGATCAAGACTCACGCGGGCTTGTGCGCGCCCATGTGTTTTCCGAGACGGCTTCCTTTACCGATTTTTCCGAACGGGACGTATTTCATCTTGTCCTCCGCCTGCCGGGCAACGGAAGCAAGACGGTGAGTCTCTGGGCGAGAAAGGTGGAAGAAGCGGAACGCGGACTGGTTGTCAGCGGCCTCACTGAACCGATTCCGAACGTAACATGGGCACAACTGCAGGGTGCCAAGCAACAGGTGTTTTCGGATGCAGTCGCCCATATCTATCGTGCTTTCCATCATGGCTGCGATCTGTATGGTTTGGGGTTATTGCTCTTTCGTTCGTTGTTGGTGACACAGCGGTTATCTTTGGAGCAGGTAAAGCAGCAGGTAGGAGAGGTGCTTGAACGGCTTGAGCCACTGGTGCAGGGACTGCATCCTGATGATAACTGGACTCTTTTTATGCGCGTGAGCGGAAGGCTGCAGGAACACCAGGGGATCTTCAGGCCGCCCGCGGAGACTTCCTTGCCAGAATACTTGTGGTATGACGCACTCATTTTAGGTTTACGCCTGGTATCGTGGATTCCGGGTTTCAGTTTCTGTGAAAGTCCGGGCGCAAGAGATGAGAAACCCGTACCGGACGCGTTACGGCGTACGGTGGGTATGGCCGAACTCATGGCTGAACAAGCGAGGCTTGACTTGTTTGACGCCTCCGCCCGCCATCATGATCTCAACCGACTCTGTGATCTGGTACTCACTGAGCGAATGTAGTCCGATCCATGGCTATTCGATTGGAAATCCATCCGCGCAAGGATCTCACCGGCGAAAAATCCTGGGAGCGTGTTTTTGACCAAGGAGAGATCACGATCGGACGGTCCTCTACCAATGACGTGAGCCTGGAAGATCCCCAGCGGGTCGTGTCTTCCCGTCATGCTGAGATCCGGAGTAACGCCAATGCGTGTGTTCTGGTGGATGTGGGGAGTACCAATGGCACCAGCATGAACGAGCAGCAGTTGGTGCCTCAGCGTGAGTATCCGTTGCAGGAAGGTGACCGGTTCATCATTGGCGATTTTACCATTCGGTTCTTTTCGGAGAAGCCTCAGACGAACGGTGTCTCGCATGGTGTAGTGGATGAGTCGAGAACCGCTCTCCAGAGTGGCGACGCGGACGCGCTGGCATATGAGTTATGCCGCCGCTATGCCGAATTGAGTGGATGCACGACAAAAGAAAGGGAAGAAGGTCTCATGAATATGCTGCGCCTGGCCTTGGGGCGGCAAAGCGCAGCAGGCTCCGACTCTCTCATAAGAAAAGTGAAAGTGTGTTTGTCGTTACGATGTGGGCAGTCGACAATTGCACCTCTCCCTCCTGCTGATGTTCATTCGACACCGGCTCCTCACGGTGCCAATGAGGCCGCCTACCAAAGCCTGCTTGCGATCGCCCAAAAGTATTGCAAGAAGCCTCCCTCTCCTGCCGGCGCGGAATTCATTAGTCAGTTCGCGCGACGGATCGACCAGGTCCTGCAGATTACCTTCGGAAATCTCGTGGAATGTCTGAAAGGAAGGCGTCAGTTTGCGCGCGAGTTGGAAGTAGAGGCGACTCGTATTCTGAACTGGGCACCGAATCAGATCAAGCAATCTGAAAATGAGCAGCAGGTGGGGGCGTATCTTCTAGACGCGCTATCTAATCCGAAAGGAGCAGATCTCGTCATGGCAGATCTTGAACAGGTCTTCCGCGATTTGGCTCTCCATCAAATCGGGCTCATCAAAGGATTCCAAGAAAGCGCTCGTGCCGTGCTCAAGGAGTTTGATCCAGCTGCCATCGAGGCGGACGCGGGGGTTGCACCCGTTCAGATCGGCCCCCTGCGTCTTCCCGCAAGGTTCCGTCTATTTAAGAAATGGTGGGCGTGGAACCGGTTCAAGCACAAACATCGACGATTTTCCGAGGAAGAAGTCCGGGTTTTTGAACAGGTCCTGGCACCACATTTTGCGAAAGGGTATTTGGATGTACAGAAGGCTCAACGCCGCCCTTAGTCTTTCTTTATTCCTACTCATTCTAGTCTTTGGAAGCGCCGTAATCGGATGTGGAAGCGGGGTGAAAGACGTTCGTGTCACGCTCCTGCCGACTAATCGGCTCAATCCCGATGAATCTGGTGCTCCGTTATCTGTCATTGTGCGTGTCTATCAATTGAGGAATCGGGACAGATTTGAACGAGCGGATTTTCGCACGCTCTGGAAGAATGACGAGAAGGTCTTGGAAGGAGATCTACTCGAACGGAAGGAGGTCACGGTCTATCCCGAAACGAAGACCTCCGTGGAATTACAAGTGGATCAAAAAAAAGGAGTTCAGTTTTTGGGAGTGATGGCGTTGTTTCGGAAGCCGGAAGGAGAATTGTGGCGGCAGGTCACGTCTTCAGACGTGTCAACGTGGATCCCGTTTGCGACGCCTACAGTCAAACTCATCCTGGATCAACACAAACTCAAGTTGAAGGACTAAAAAGGGGCTTCGACTATCACATGGAGAACAATCAAAAAGTCGTCTGGAGTGAGGGAATGCTCCTTACTCCGCAGCTATTTCAACAATGGGACCAGTTTTACGAGCGCCATCTCAATGAGCGTCTGCGTGCCTTGGTTGCGTTTGGTTATGGGGCACTGAGTCTGGATTTTGATCATGACGGCTTAGGCAACGGTCGCGTCACGCTGCTGGATTTTCATGGCGTGCTTCCCGATGGATTGGTCGTAAAGATCTCGGAAGAGGATATGGCTCCCCAGACCCGTCTCATCGGGGAACTGTTTCCTGCATCACTGGATCATCTGGATGTTTTTCTGGCCGTACCGGTAGAGCAGACCGATGGCGTCAATTGCGCGTTAGATGGTGACTCAGGATCCCGGGCGGCTCGGTATTCCTCGGCCTATATAGAACGGAAAGACTCCACGACGGGCGGCAATCCTCGTGAGATTCTCGTCGCGCGAAAGAACCTGCGCATTCTGTTTTCCGGCGAACCGACCACCGACATGGTGATCCTGAAAATAGGCGAATTGTTCAGAACTCAGGCGGGGGCTATTGCATTGAAGGAGACCTACATCCCTCCCTGCTTGTGGATCTCCGCCTCGCCTTATTTACTGCGACTGCTCCGTGGCCTTATCGAACTCCTCACCGCGCAAATCGGGTCTTATGGAAATGCCCAGCGAGGAATTTTGGAAGCCATCGGGATGGATCTCGGGAAATTTTACCTCCTCTCCGCGCTCATGGCCAATTTGCCGGCTATGCAGCATGCGAGTCTCGTAGAAAGGGTGCATCCGGAACAGGTCTATCTCACGCTGGCGCGATTGGCTGGAGCACTGACAATGCTGGCCGGACCATTGGAAACACTGGAGTTGCCACGGTATCAGCACGATGATCTCGAGGCGACCTTCGAAGACTTGGACCGTACCATCCGCTCCATTGTGGAACGATTCCAACCGACGCACTACCTCACCATCTCACTTGAGGCAAGCGGGGACAATGTGTGGGTTGGTCGAGTGCCGGAAAGCCGTCTGTTTGCTTCTTCTCAGTTCTTTCTCGTGGCTTCCGGAGATCTCAGCGAGGATCAGATCCGCCAACAGGTACCGCAATTTATCAGGATCGGATCGCCGACCAAGTTGAAAGAAATTGTCGCAGCCGCCATGCCGGGAGTCAGGCTGTACCATACTCCGCGTCCTCCGGCGACGTTACCCGTTCGAGTGGGTCAACAATATTTTCGTCTGGATGATCGAGGAGTGTTCTGGGAGGAAATCAAAAAATCGCAGATTGTCGCGCTGCATGTGCCCCAAAGTCTGCAATCCCTCCGATTGCAGCTTCTGGCGACGAAGGAGTGAAAGAACCATGACGACCCTTCAGGTGGAGAAGGCGAGTTCTCTGAGTGAGGTATTCAATGATCTGCTGGTACTCGGCGTGCAATTGCGCGACGCGACCAATCCGGGAATCGTCGAAAGCCTGCGGGCGCGGCTGCATCAATTGTTCCAGGCTGCTGATGAGCGAGGGCGAGCATCCGGCTTCACCCAAGAGACCATGGGACAAGCCCGCTACGCGGTGGCTGCGTTTATCGACGAGATGCTCATCAACTCGCGCTGGCCATACAAAGACGAGTGGGCTGCGCGGCCGCTACAGTATGACTTTTTCGGTGAGTTTGTCGCCGG
>DAISKX010000067.1:0-10511 GCA_036820725.1 Nitrospiraceae bacterium | reverse complement strand
TTCCCTACACGACGCTCTCGATCTCAGCACACCGGAAGGGGTAGTATCCGACGAGATGGAGCATAAAATCTTTCCAACCGTGACGACTGACACGCTTTGCGTTCCCCGAACACATCGGGCAGTAGACCATGGTCACTCCTCGATTCGCCAACCCTGCCAATCTGAGCTTCCGAGCCGACGAGAGCGCGGAGCGGGCGCTAGTGTGCCTATAACCGGATTGACACGCAAGAACTTTCTACGAACATCCTTTGCCGAA
Source organism: Nitrospiraceae bacterium (assembly GCA_036820725.1). Classification (GTDB taxonomy): domain Bacteria; phylum Nitrospirota; class Nitrospiria; order Nitrospirales; family Nitrospiraceae; genus DASSBQ01. Next base: position 10,255 of record DAISKX010000067.1, on the reverse strand, counting down.
TGATTGTGATGTCCGACAAGGATACTCAGCGCGCGGTCGAGCCTCCTCTCTGGTCCATCGGACTCGCTGCTGCCGTGATCTTCCTTGCCCCCATGGTGATGTATTCCATTGTACCTCCCGCACCGATTCGAGACGGAGATACGATCTTCTCCAACGGCGCGCATAAAGTGCACCTGTCGGAACCGCAACGCTACATCCAGGTCGGCTATCAGGAGACCTGTCTCATTGACCCGAAGGATCCACTCATCGTCCTTCACAACTCGGCGGATCCACCCAATGATCTCATGTTGGTACAGGTGCAAGGAAAGAGTAAAATCGAATGGCCGTTCTGCCCGCCTCAGGCCGAGTTACTCGTGAGACCTCACCACATCCTGCAGAAGCCGAACTTTTTCCACGAAATTAGGGACAGCGTGACGCGCATCTTCAGGGATTAGATTTGAGCTTTTCGGCAAAATGCTTGCGGAACTTCGCGACTTTCGGCCCCACGACATAGGCACAATAGCCTTGCAGCGGATTCCGCACGAAATATTCCTGATGGTAGTCCTCTGCCTCATACCATGCTGCCGCCGGCTTGAGCTCGGTCACAATCGAGTTTGGGTAGACCTTCTCGCGAGTGAAGGCAGCCATGACCTCCTCGGCCGTCTTTTTCTGCTCAGGCGTATGGTAGAAAATCGCGGACCGATACTGGGTTCCAGAGTCATTGCCCTGGCGATTCAACGTCGTCGGATCATGAATTGTAAAGAAGATTTCCAGGAGCTCGCGGAATGAGGTGACGGACGGATCAAAGGTAATCCGCACCGCTTCAGCGTGCCCTGTTTTTCCTCCACACACCTGCTCGTATGTCGGCCTGTCAACTTCACCGCCGATATAACCCGACTCTACCGCCTCAACGCCCTGAAGTTGATCGTACACAGCCTCAAGACACCAGAAACAGCCGCCCGCCAATGTGGCGATTTCACGATCTGGTGAAGCAACAGCACTCATTGTTTTTTAAATATTGCGGTTGGCCCGCGCCTTCATTGTTTCCCACCTATACCACTAATGACCTCCCCGGTTCCATCCGCAAGAGGCGAATGGCCTTGAGTCACATTTAAGCAAAAACCTTTGTGGTCCTTCCTGTGCATGTTACTCATAACCAGACACAATGATGAGCGGTCTCGCCTCATGACTGGGATCGTCCGGATATGAGCCTCTTCTCCAATCATCAAGACATCCCGTGCAACGCCCTGAGGCCACTACGATGGTTTGTACTCCTTGGCGGTTTCGCCGCGTTTCTTTTCATGACCGCTTCCGCGATCGCATTGTCCTCAACTGTTTCTCCTCAAGATCTTCGTATCGAGATTCCCGAAAACCTGACGCATGGCTCACTTCCGACGAACCGTGGCCTGCGGGTGTCCGTGTACCTCCCTGAGCGGGCCGTCCGGAAGGGGGATTCCCTCGTCGCAGTCATCGAAAGCCCGGCGTTCGCTCAACAGATGAGCCCCCTCCTGTTGGATTCCGACACACAAGAACTCTCCACGACAGTCGACCTCGGACCTATCTCCGTCTCCCTCGGCGATCCGCCGAAAGCGGCGGCTATACATGTGGCAGTAGCCCGCCAGCAAGGACTTCATCTGGAAGAACTCGCCCGACGAACGGTGATCGTAACGGTGGCCGTTCCGGGATATACCGAACGCAGTTCCCCCCGGCCGCTCAATCCGACAGGAATGTCTCTCGAAGCCGCAGACATCCACCACAGCGGCACGTTAGGAGCTGATCCAACCCTCCTGGATGATGGAGTGGAAGAATTTGATCTCTTGGGGAACTCGGCTACGAACCGTGCTCAAGGATACTGGAAGGTGCTTAGCACACTGATCCGTCAGCAGCTGCATTCACGCCGCTCGCCGTCCGTGCGGCGCATGCCTGTCGTCCATTTTCGCTTGTACATGAACGGCGAAGCCCAACTCATCGAGATCGAGAGAAGCTCCGGCGATACAAACCTCGATCAGGCGGCGATTCTAGCCGTGGTTAACGCCCACCCCTTCCCCCCTTTTCCCGCCGGAACCGGTGATTCCCACGTGGATGTGCATGTCGGAATGCCTGCCATTTCCCGATAACACTCCTATCAAGTGAGAGTTCTATTCCCAGTCTGATGGTAGGTTGTGTCATCACAACGAGATGGGTCAGGACTAATTATTCTGGGTGCTCCTCAGCCAGGCAATAAACCGGTGGAGACGCTCCAACTCTTCCGCATGCAAATGGACGAATTCCACGCCGAAACATGACATATTAGTCCATCTCACTTCCGCGACCTCAACCTTCAGCGGAGCATTCGGCTCCGGCAACTGCAATCGAAGTGCTAAGAAGGTATGGGCGAGAACGGTCTCCTCGCTCCGAATCGCGCAGCCCTCGTGAGAAAGGCTGATGACCATCCCTCCGCCGGCGATTTCGCTGCCGGAAAACGCGAGCGGCAGGTCCACCTCGTACCGGGCATCCTCTCTGCGCTCCATCATTGCTCCTGAGAAAACTTACTGACTGATCCCTGCGAATGGAGACGGATACGCCTTTTTTTACTCGAAATCAATCGATACAAGAAACAGGAAATATTCCGCCAGGGGAATACTAACAGCATAGGCAAGGTTATTCCGGCAACCAGCACCCCGACCAAGGCATCCCTTATCTTTTCAGATACGGACTGTATCCTTTCGACATGAATCTTGGACCCTTTTCATCAGTGAGGTTCAGCACAGAGTCGGAATCTACGTCATTACCACTGATGATGTGCGTTTTCCGTGAAGAAGGCCCCCTGACGAGGCTTCGGCACAGCTGTTGCTCAACTAAGACCTCAGACACCGAGGACTTCATCAATCTTTCAGCAGGAACAGAAGGGCTGACTCATGCGTCTCGTGGATTGTATTGTTACGGTTGCAGTTTTTGGCGGATTGTTTGCACATTGGATCGCCGATATCCTTCGTACGGCTCGCCAGAACGAAGACATGCGACGTTCCCCATGAGCAATATACGAGATGGGGATCGAACGATATCGTGTAGAAATGGACGTCACTATATGGTTCCCTCGTTAGAGATACTTCGATCCTGGGCCACCCGGACAGACGGAATGATCGCTCTCCTGTTGATCATCATTCTTCCACTACCGATTGGATTACCTCTCGCGATTTGGCTCGTAAAAGTACCTGCAAAATAATTGACTCTTGCGCTTCTCCTATAGGAGGACTGAAGCGCCGGGAATCTTGCCTCTATTGGCATATGAACTGGTTGTTTACTCAACAGTGCTCCGGCATTCGGCAAGCCAGTCTGGCTACGCATCTTCACCGGATAAAAGGGCTTCACCCAATGAGCATAGAGCGTTTCCCTCCACGGATCTTCCCTGGCTTGCCTTCGTCCCGATCCGACACGGCATAATTCGTCAGACCTCCCGTGAATCCCCTTAAGTTCTGCCATTGACGTGCCGATCAAGAACGTAATTCAAGGCAAGGAGGCTTCACCATGGGCAGTGAATTAAATGCCACACCTGAAAATGCGCTATGTTATCCTGTCGTATTTTCAGAGGATCATGTAGTAGGGAAGGGTCTCGTCACAAGACTGTCGACCCCAGGGGGTACCATCCAAACTCTACAGGCAGTGAACCCAGGAGATTATTTGGAACTCAGGATTAAGCTACCCGATCAGTCACCGCCCCTGGCCATCTCCCTGGCAAAGGTGCGTTGGGTCAAAGGAGATTCAGCCAGGCTGGAATTTATTCTGGTCCGAGAGGAAGACCAGAACCGACTTCGTCGATTCATCGACCTGCTGCGGCAGGATGAGCCGATGGAGGAGTTCGCCTGCGTAGGCGAGCAAGCCGTCTAAACATTTTCTTCTACCCGTCACACCTTGCGCAGTGTTCAGGTACTGCGTTTGCTGTGGCCTCTAACCCTGTCGTCCCCGGACCTCACACACCAAAATCAACCCACAGCAGTCCCTTCTCGAAGGTCGTTTCGCATCCATCCTATGCATCGTGGCTATGGTGTTCCTGACCGCTTCCATGCTGCGGACGGGACATGCGTCTCAGGATCACCTTCCGGCCGACGCCCATCAGCATTAAGGAAAGCCCCAATGCGACCGGGATAAAAACGGCTGTGGCGAGCGTCGCATTCTTCAGCCATCCGACATCATAGAGCGCTTTGAAGATATAACTCCCGAGTCCGGCGAGGTAGTACGTGATGACAATGACCGACAGGCTTTCGACCGTCCGCTGTAGAATGGCTTGCCCTCGGGTCGTCGAGTCCACGCTCGCCAGGAGCTTCATGTTCTGATCCTGGAGAGCCAGGTTCTGTTCTTGGAGACGCAACTCGATTTGGGTTCGAAGCACGGCCACCGTCGCTTCAAAATCTTTCTCCATGGCGTCAATCCGTTTCAGGAGCTGCTGATAGCCGTCGGTCACCCCCGTAATCTTCCAGTAGAGATACTCTGAGAGCGGGCGTAAGGGAGCGAATGCCCGTTCTTGCATCGCAACGATGTTTCCTCTCACGATGCTGTCATATGGCACGGAGGCCGACAGCCGGTAACGCATCGATTCGGCCAAACGGCTCACCTGCAACAGGTCTTGAGTCAACACGGTTAACCACTTTTGAAGCGTGTTTGGATTCGAGTCGCCTAATTGTTCGATCAAGACCGCTCGTTGATAGAGATGCCGTTGTTCGTAGTCATGGATTTGATCGACGGCTCGCGAAAACGATTGAAACGGCAACATCACCAGGTGGTAATAATTTTCGACGGCGACAATCGTATCCACGATCTTCGCAATATGATAGCGCAACACTTCAGGGGATGGTGAACAGACCAGGTATCGTTCGCGCTGATGTTCGTCGGGAGTGAAGCTGGTGGCTGCCACGATATCTTCACCGAATATGCGACTTCCATAGAGATATGGTCCCGGCAGGCTTGCATGCAATGATTCCTGCGTAGGATCCGCATGAGGGAGGATGAGGAGGTCGAGAGCATTCACCTTGATGCCCAGGGGACTAAAAGGAAAGAAATAGCCCGGGTACGTCAAGGGCCCGAACGTCAACGGCATGGCAGCATCGCTGGCGATATGCCAGACCTGATAGCTGTAGTATTCTGTGTGCGCCTCCCAGACAATCACCAGACGATCGCCATTGTCGGCTGTCTTGGTTCCATAGCCGAACTTCTCCTGCACATCTACGTGCGTAATTTCCAGATATTGGAGCGCTTGCTGAAACTCTTTGCGGCTTTGAGGCCGTTCGATAGGAGGATTCGCCATCCGGTGCGCGACGTGATGCACATGCGCCGGTATCCCCAGAAACTGAGAGAGATACGGTTTTGTCGGCTGATGAATTCTGCCGAGTATTCCCTGGTGGCCGGTCTTCTGACCGGCTGCTTTAATGTGGTCGTTCACAAGGATTGTCGCATGACCGTCAAAACGACGAAGGTGGCGGGCAGGTATCTAGGAACCCCATCGGCATTGCCTCAGTTCTCGTCGTCTTCCTCAATGTCCTCGATTCCCTCATAGCTGACGTCGCCCTCGCCCATCGATGCGGCGGCTTTCTCACAGGCTGATTCGATGATCTCTTCCGCTTCTTCAGGCGAATCCGCGCTGATGAGAAACTTCACGGTAATACCATAACGTTGGCTCACGGCTCACCCCTACACTCTTCATGTTGGCAATGGTTCTAGTGACACGCAGTGGGTCAGATACCATAAGCTCTGTCGCATTGTCACCTGTTCATTCCACGGATGTTGTATGGAATTACTCCGACAACTACTCAAGGGAGGCGGCAATCGGGTGAATACCGTGCTTCCTTTCCCAAGCCGTCCGTGAGAGCGCGTCGTGTGAGGTGCCCCACACACGACCTTTGAAATAAAAAGCCCCTTCCAGAACTTCTGGAAGGGGCGCCAAAAAAACCAATCCGAAGATGGACTATTTCGTCCTGAGCAGCATATGGCCTCGGCGATTCTGCTGGTAGCAATGCTCGTCATTCTCCGAACAGAAGGGCCGATCCTTCCCATAGGACACGATCGCGACCTGTTCAGGATTGACCCCGAGATCCACCAGATAGCTCTTCGCCGCCTTGGCACGTTTCTCACCCAGTATCAAGTTGTAGTCGTGGCTGCCTCGTTCATCGCAATGACCGGATATCTTGAGCACCGCTTTCGGATTGTCCTTCAGCCAACGCGCGTCGTGTGACAGCGATTGCACACCTTCGGCCTGTACTGTCCAGCGATCATAGCCATAAAATACATCCTCGAGGCCCGCCGCGATCGCGGCGGCTTCTTCACGACGCAGTTCAGCGAATTTCTTGTCCGTCATGTCGACCGGCTGCAGCATCGAACCAATCCGGCTTCGGCTCAATCGCTCTTCTCCGGCCACACGATCTCCTGCAACCGGCGAGAATCCACTCAGAGCTCCGCCTTCAGGATCATCGCCAACCCCCTTCCGGCTCAGTGATGGATAATCTGGACTGATCCCTCTATCACCTGAGAGACCCGATTGGCCCATTTCCATTGCAGACTGTTCGTCGTTTCCTGAATGAAACCACTTCATACCGCTACAACCCTGTCCTGTAACCAGGGCAAAAGACAATCCCGTCAGCATCCACAATTGGTAATGGCGATGCAACATGGCGATACTCCTTATTGGGTCAATGAGAGAAAAGAGAGGTCCTTCACCCTTGGACGAACCACCGATCGACCACAGCTTCGGCTGATTGCCCCTCCCTGCTCAATCTGTTGTTCCTATTAAATATAGCACCCGATTCCGGAAGAGCCTGACGGGAGCCTGCCACGTCCGCTAAAGGTACAACCATTTGTTTTCACAATGTTTTTACAAAACCAGCTCATTGTAGAGAGCGTTCTGCTGGATTGTTAAGGCCATGCGATGTCTCTTCAGCAAGGGGAAAATCCCGCTCGCTTCAGAGAATCTAGAGGCTTACCGGACTCTCGTGGGGGGATACGGCCGAGAAGAGGGGTGATGAAAGGCAAAACAAATTGGAGTCAACGCAGCGTGGACAAACCTAAAGAACCTTAGCCGGGAGGAACTACCGCTCCACGCACGATGTGAGGACTGAACCAGGCCGTCGACGCCGCCAAAACTAGCAGAACGAAACCAATTCCGATAAGGCTGATGGAGGCATTGAAGGTTTCCATCAGCCATCCAAAAAATGTCATCCCAGCCATTGATGTCGCCGTCGCAATGGACGTGTAGAGAGCCATAACCCGGCCGACCATATGGGCAGGAGACAACTCTTGAATAATTCCCCAGGCGATAGGAGTCCAGGTCCCGAATCCGATACCGATGCAAGCGACGAGGACTGTCGCCACATAGATGTCCTGTGCCCAGACCAGCCCGCACAGGGAAACTCCCCCCAGTACGCTGGTCAAGGTGACGGCCATGATTCGCTTGCGTAAGTCCCACTCGGTCAACCACACTAGACTAAGCGACACCAAAAATAAGCCGACTCCCAACCAGGACCATAAATAGCCCACCTCAATCGGCCCCAGAGCCAGCAACTTCTTTCCGAAAACAGGGAAGAGGGTGGTGAAGGCGCCGGTGCCGAATGTGTAGATGGAGGCCATGACAATCAGCAGGAGGATGCTCCGCTGCGAAATCAGGGTATAGCGCATCCCTTCGACGAGATCATTGATCGCCGCCCCGAGGCGGCTTTGTTGCCGCTGCTGTGGGATTCCTCCGGGGATGCGAATGGGGATCAAGCAGGCGGCCGATGCCAGATACGTCACGGCGTTGATGCATAGGACATCTTGAGATCCGGAAAAGGCAATCCCCAGGCCACTCAGGATGGGACCAATGATGATGCCCACGCTCGTCGTGCCCTGTAGCAACGCATTGGCAGCGGTGAGTTGTCCACGCTGCACCATGAACGGCACGGAGGATGACAGGGTCGGCACGAACATCGCCGTCGCAATGCCATACAGAAATGTGAGCACGTAGAGGGATTCGACTGTGAACGACTGAACCGACACCCAGCAAGGGATCAGCCCGATCAACACTGCACGCGCCACATCACTACAGATTAAGATCGCCTTTTTTGGGAGGCGATCCACGGTGACGCCAATCACGGGTCCTAAAACAATCGGGGGGAGGGTCTGGAGCAAGCCGATGACCGTGGTTTTGAGCGGTGACCCGGTTATAGAGTAGACAAACCACAGCAAGGCCAGCTTGCTGACCCCGTCCGCAACCTGCGAGAGCACTTGGCTCCACCAGACAAAGCTGAAATCCCGACTAAGCAGCCACTTCTTCCCCCACACTGAGGGAACGGCCATCCGGTCAGCGGATACACCCTTCCCGTCCCCTATCGCGATAGGGCCGCCCGGAACGCTTTCCATACTGGTCGTCTCCTGCATGCATCTCCCTGCTATTCATAGTCCACCTATATACACGGAGTAGGATCCACGATAAAAGGCGGGGGGAGCGCACCGGAGATCGCTGAACACGGAAGCTACGACGTTAACACCGCTTCTCGCGTGGCAATAACCTGGCGGCTGAAGCAAACCGCCACGACAGCGGTCAGCAATAACATCAGTCCAAGTCCGATCAAACTTTCGGCAGGTCCGACGGCATCCGCAATCCATCCAAATCCCGTCATACCCGCCATGGCTGCTGCCATGGAACCGGTGCTAAAGGTCGTAAGCACCCGACCCATCAGATGTTCCGGAGTGACCTCCTGAAGCAATGCCCAAATCACTGGGTTCAGGATGGCCGTACTCCCTCCCACCACAATGACGACGCCGGCGGCGATCAGGGGCGTTTCCAATAAGCTCAGGCTGCAGACAGCGAGTCCACCGACGGTCATTCCGCGTACGATCAACCGCATACGGCTGCGAAGATCACCCTGATGTCTCCATGCGAGCCACGTCGACACAAGAAGCATCCCCACACCGAGTGCCGACCAGAGCCAGCCAAGCTGCACGGGCCCTACTCCCAGAAACTCCTTCGCATAGACCGGTAGGATAAAAACAAATGCGCTCGCTCCTAAGTTATAGAGGGCCGAGATGACCACCAGAATAAAAATGATGGAATGGTTCCCGAAGACAAATCTAAACCCTACCTTGAGATCGTCCAATACCGACGTGGAACTGGCCGCGAGATCGCGGACTCGTTCAACCAAACGCATGGGCATCAGACAGAGCGCCGACACAAGGAAAGTAGCCGAGTTGACGTACAGCACATTCTCGGTTCCAATCATTGCAATCAGCAAACCGCTGATCGCAGGGCCGAGCAGGAGGCCGATATTGTTGGTCCCCTGTATCAAGGCATTGGCGGTCATGAGTTCATTCGGACGAACCAGACGCGGAACAGCCGATACGAGTGCCGGCCCAAACACCGTAGAGACGATGGATGTAAAAAAGATGATCGCATAGAGCCCTTCAAGCGACAGCTTGTCCATTGCGTACAAGACAGGAATGAGAAACGTCATAACCGTTCGTATGAGGTCCACCCAGACCATGACAGTTTTCTTGGGAAGGCGGTCAAGATACACACCGATCATGGGGCCCAGGACCAGGGGCGGAATTGTTTGAATGAGGCCGACGATCGTCATCTTCAGTGCAGAGCCCGTCAAACTGTAAACAAACCAGAGAAGGGCCACCTTGTTCAGGCCCTCCCCAATCTGCGATGTCATCTGTCCCCACCACAGGAGACCAAAGTCCCGCGTTCGTATCAATTTCCATCCTCGACTATCTTCCGAACGAACGGGGGCTTCGACCGGAACCTGATCTCCATTGACGTCCATGATATGCTCCATGTCCTGACCTGTATGACTAGCGTTAAGAATGCCTATACACAATCCCTCTAGATGCCTGGCGCCAGAGTACCAACCTTTAGGCACTAAGCCTGCTAGGAATTCCCCTTGATCTACCCTGATAAATTTCGAAGCAGACCGGCATTTATCTAATCCCTAAGCTTTTAGTTTTATTACGTTTTCTCGCTGCTCGATAATCACCAAAGCTGAGCGAGAAACATGCCACGAGTCGCTTTCGTGTAATCGCATGGGTAATGCAAAACGGACAGCCCGATAACTTCGCGAAAAAAGTAGCACCTTGCCTTGCAGTCACGTCCTTGTCGCTGTTTGATATTTAAGTAAGCATCGACTGCATTCTGTAAAGCAGAAGAAGAGTTTGTCTGACCCGCGGGACAGAAAGTCCGCTCTTGTGTTCCTCTGAACTCAACAGATGCCCAGGGTCAGAACAAGGGTTTCCATCACACAGGAGGACTTCAGCAGCTGACATGGCGGAACAAACA
>DAISKX010000066.1:0-10522 GCA_036820725.1 Nitrospiraceae bacterium | reverse complement strand
GTAGTGGCGACCGGCCACTGCCACCCCGAGGTGGTGCGCGCGATTCACCATCCAGTACCAGTCGCTTGGCCAAGTCCGGACCGCTACGGCGGCCGATCCTATCCAGCACAGACAGAACATTGGCTCCGAGTTCAGGATGCGTTTCAAACACATGCTGCTGCACCGGAGATCGCCCGCTTCGCACCGCAGCTTCCAGTTTGCCCCAGTTATCCCATTCGGCATCATGCAACACCAGCAGGTGTCCGATGTACTGGGGCGAATGTTTGACTAAATATTCCTGAGCAACCGTAGAATTCGAATAATACTCGGCGTTCTTTGAAAGGACACGAAGGGCGACGAGCGCATTCAAGAGCAGACACAAAGCCTGTTCATCAGCGCCGAGTTTGTCCGCCGCCTCCGCCGCCGTCCTCGCTCGACTGTCCAGACAGGAAAACACTTCCAATTTGACCGCCGTGAGAAGGATTTTCGTCTCCCAGTAGTATCCAAGTTGGAACACTTCAGCGAGCGAGAGTTCGCGAGACACAAGCCCCTCCAGACAACTTCAATAAATTTGGCATCTTACCCAGTTCGGAAATAGAAACGCAAGAAGCCGCGGCATCGGCGGGCCCCACCAAGCAACATGATCAGGAGGTTCCGGTGAGTTCAACTATCCTTGTGGCCGTCACCATCACGACCAACAATCCTGTGATGGGGACGTGGGCAAATTACGCGTCAGAGAGGACCACCCTACTCTGAATTTGCTCATCTTTTCTCACGCCGCAGAGGATTCTGGGGTGACACGCGACCCATCAATCAATGTTGCCATATGCCAACGAAGCAAAGGAAACGTCCATCCCGGTTCGCTGACGACGCGATCTCGCACTTCCTGATGTTCCGGAAAAAAATGGTGCAAAGAAAAAGGGCAGTGGTTTAGACAACCACTGCCCTTCTCACGGGTTGAATCCCGTGCGGACGGATACTGTTCTTTACTTCTTGACCTCAGCCTTCACATCGGCCTTGCCACCCTCCGGCACGTCCACTTCCATCTCGACCTGGCCGGCCTTGGGATGCCAGGCGATGATCTTGTGCTTCCCAGCCGGAACATCCTTGATTTCAAACGTCCCGTCATCCTTTGCGACGGCATAGTGGGGATTCCACACTGGGAGGAAAAACCCCTGCATGAATTCGTGTTGATCGCACTGCAGGCGATAGGTAGTGCCGGTTTTCTCCTGCCCGCCCTTGAACTTCACCGGCTTCTCCAACTTAGAGCCCTTCTCCGCGAGACCGATATTGAAGTCGGTCGAGGAGGAGGCGCCCTTTACAAAGAAGCTGTGTGGGTTGTGGAGCACTCCCTTCACCGACTTTGGATCATCAGGATCGGAATCGTGATTCTCAACGCGGAAAGACTTCTGAGCCACCACGACACCAGTGAACGGCAGGAACTCGCAGAACTCGGCCGTAATATCAGTGCCCTTATAGCCATCGACGAACGGCTTGTCCTCGATATCACGGACGGCCACCACCGCTCCCTTGAGGCCTCCATCCTTCGCGACCTCAATGAGCTTGAGGAAACGCTTGTCGCCATCCATCAATTCCTTGTGCGGGTTCTTGGGGCAAAACTTCGGGTTCGGGAACTTGGAGAAAAGAAATTCCTTCTGATCCGCCTTCCCGGCAAACGTCACTTTCCCTGCAATGGTTCCACCCGCGAATGAGGTGAGCGGCGCAGCCAGGAAAGCCGCGGCTGCAACACCAAACACAATTGTCATGGCACCCTTCTTCATGTCACTGCCTCCTTGTGATGAACATTAACAAACATTACTGCCGCGTCACCAATTGGACTGAGCTGAAGAAACCGGTGACCTGTTTCCTCGTATGATAAGCGCTTGACCCTGACGTGCCTCTCTCGAGACATAGAGAGGTGAAGTCCACTGTATACTAAAATGGTACAACCCCTGTCAATGTGAAATCCCATGGAAGAAATGTCCTTATATTTTCGCTGCATGCGTAGCTCGACTGGACGCGTTCAAAAGCCGACCCAATGCACCGCCCGCCGTCGCGCGCACAGCATCATCCTCATCGTGCAACGCTCTTTTCAGAACTGGAATAAGTTCCTGTCCTCCAATGTGTCCCAGCGATCTGGCTGCGGCTATACGTGGCCGGGGAATTGGATCGCCAAGTAATTCGGATAAGACGGCCACCGCGCGCGCTCTATTTTCTCCGTGCGCGCGCCCCAGTGCCTTCGCGATAGCAGAGCGTGTACCCGGATCATGGTGTTGGATCAACTCTCCGACAGACGGCATGACGATTTCGATGGGTTCTCCCAGACGCAGCAGAGCCGAGACCACGGCGGCTTGCACGACCGGATTCGTATCGGACAACGCACGGCGGAGGGCGGGCGAAACCATTGTGTGACCGAGTTCGCCAAGACTGATGGCCGCCGATGTACGAACGGCCGGGATCGTGTCTTGCAGGGCTTCCTCCAACTGCGGAACTGCTTGAGATTCGCCGAGATCGCCCAATGCAGACGCCGCCGCGCCGCGAACCGACGGTTGCGGATCTTTTACGGCCTCGACTAGTACGGGGAGCGCTCGGGGATCTTTGAGTTCTCCCAGCAGCCGTAATGCGGTGGCGCGTTCCTCAGGATGCACCACCGTGGCCGCCTTCCGAACCCGATCCCACATCGCGGTCCTGTCCATGTGGTACAACGCGCCGGAGGCCGCCAAACGGACGACAGGCTGGTCCTCATTCAATGCCTTTTCCAATAACGGCAGCACGGACCGATCACGACTGCGTCCCAATACTTTCAGCACCGCTGCCCTCACCAATCCGGCCTGGTCGTCAAGCGCCTTACGCAATTTCGGCGAACGTCGACCCTGCTCGGTTCTCCCAAGGCCTTCCACCACCAATGCCCGGACCAGACCGGAGCCATCGCTCAATCCGTCCTCCAAATATGGCACCACTTCGGGTGATTCAAGATCTTTAAGCGCCGTGTAGGAGGCGCCGCGCATTTGCTCACGCATGTCTTTCGTCAAGGTCACGACAAAACCTAACGACACCTCTTTGAGCAACGCGGCATCGTCCTGCTTGAGGGTCTGCTCAAGGTGATCGTACTCACGCAAGGCTTCCTTCGGCTTCCCCATTTTCAGGAAAGCCCTGGACTTGAGCCGCATCCCGTCAACCGGTAGAACCGATTCCTTGCTCAGACGATCCAATAACTCCACGGTCCGCTCATACTGTCTCTGCTCAAATGCCGCTCGCGCTTCCTTCATGGCCGCCGGCTCTTTACCGACGGCGGCTGTGCCGGTATCTGCACCGGATGTCCAGACTAATAACAGCACAAGTACGACCGCTGACAGCAATCCGTCGCGCCTGGCTGAAGATCGACGCATCATCACCTTCCTATTCGAATTCTTTAGCTCTTGTCCTTGCGGGATGCAGGAGGTGTCCATCTGGTGTACCCGACAGGTTCCTCGAAATACATATCCGGTTGCGGTGAAAACCGAATGCGATGATATTCGATGGACCAGTCACGGTCCTGGCTCACCAGTTTCAAGACAACACCCGTATCGAGATCAACCCACTGATAGTACCGTTCACGTCGACCGTTATGATCAATCTGAACTTCGAACAACGTCGCTCGCCTGCCCGCTGCAGCCGCATCCCCCAGCAATTGACGGGTCTGCTCACCGGGTAGGGCGGGCCCGATCGGTAGCACGTCCTCAAGAATGATCGGTACAGAAAGAATCGTTCGACGCTGCGCCAGTAAAAACCAGGATTCATGCCTATCAAGACGGATGATCTCAATGCTGGAGTAGCCCAACTCGGTCCTCACCGCATATTTATACTCAAGTCTGATTCGGCCCGGCTTCGCGAAGACCTGCACATCGGACCGACGGCCATCGACCTGCTTGACCAGCGAGCCGGAAAATTCAACAAGGGGAATCGCGGATGGCGGGGTGAGGTTGGTCTCAGCATGCGCGTAGAGTGAAGGTCCGAGAAAATGATCGGCCAGCAGAAACAGCAGGAACGCCCACGTCCGCGAGGGACCTCGCTGCATAATCAGTGTTGATGTTCGACCAGCGGCTTGATCTCCACAGGATGCCCCAAGGATTCGGCACCAAAGCGCGGGTTGTCCATCACTTTATAGGCACTGCGATTCCCCTTCGGGGCCGGAAGCGCAAACTCCTCGGACAGCTTCCCGTCCGGCGTCACGGTCACGGTCCTGGTCAAACCGGGTCCTGACTGAGGATGCCAGACGACCATTTGATAGGTCCCCGGCGGAACCTTGTCGATCTTGAAGGTTCCGGACGCATCCGTCACCGCATAGTAGGGATTGTTGACCGCCATCGCCCAGCTTTCCATGTACGCATGAAATCCACACTGCATATAAAAGGTCCGACGCCCCTTATTCAAGTAAATCGGGCCGACAAGCGATTTCCCCGGCGCATGGTTATGCGTCGCCAGGATATCCCCACGCCGGTGTTGATGGTTCATAACCAACGGCGTATTGAACAGGACCCGAGCGCCGGCTTCGATCGACGTCTCGTAGCCTTGAATATCATGCATCACCGGATCCATATTGACCACTTCGACCGCATGTCCGTTACGAATAACCGTGACGGGCGGACCAAACATACAGTCGCGCGCCTCGATCAGAGGTACGGAGAGTTCGAACGGTTTTCCTGCCCCCACCCCTTCCAAAAACACGATCGCATCCTTCAGCCCTCCTTCCTGAGAGACGACAAAATCGTGCAACAATCTCCATCCCTTGCCGTTTGAAATGCGACCGCAGTATCTCGGATCGGGAAAGGTGATGAGATTGAACCCCTTCGGTTCGGGAACGTCGCCGCTGAGCGTGATTCGCCCTTCAATATTTCCCCCGTGCTGCACATCAATCACGTCGTAGGCTGTCACATCGGTTTCGCCAACCAACGCCCAGAGGAATATGGCGACACCCATGGTCTGCCACACACGATTCGAACGCAAACGAAGCCGCCTATGTACGAGGCTCATTGATACTCCTCTTCTGACCATTACGGTTGTTGCAATTCCAGGGTGGGCCTGATGTCCAAGGATTTTCCTAGTGCGTCGATGCCGAAATGGGGATTGTCCACAATTTCATGCGCGCTGCGACGCCCCATCGGTGATTTGAAGTCAAAGGTCGCGTTAACCATCTGCTTGGGGCCGACCGTAATCTTCTGTTCCTGCATCGGCCCTGCCTGGGGATGCCATGCCACCAAGGTATACTCACCTGGAGGAACATCTTTCAGCGAGAAACTCCCGTCGGCACTGGTCTGCACATAGTAGGGATTATCGACGGCGAGCCCCCAACTTTCCATGTACGCATGAAATCCGCATTGCATCACGAATACACGGCGGTCTTTGGTCATATGAATGGTCTCTTTCATCGGTTGACCGGCGAGATGCTCATGGGTATCCGCACCGACGTTCCGTTTATGATGCGGATTCATGGGAAGCGGCGTATTGAACAACACGCGAGGACCGAGATGCGACGTCTCATACGCCTGGATGTCGTGCATTACCGGATCCATATTCATGACCACAACCTCATCATTATTTTTCACCACGGTCACGAATGGAAGGAATCGACAATCACGCGCTTCGATCGTGGGAGCCTCAAACTTGAAGGGTTTACCTGATTTCACATGCGCCAGCAACACCACTACATCTTTCAGTCCGGCATGTTCGTCGACTGAGAATTCCTTCAACACCCTCCATCCGGTGCCGGTGGAAATTCTGCCGCAATAGACAGGGTCAGGAAATGTCACCAGATTGAAGCCCTTTGCAGTTGGTTTCCCTCCCGTCATTGTCACCCGACCGGCCACGGTTCCACCATCCGCCACCAGGATCTCCTCATAACCCCACGTTGGAACGCTCCACAACAGGAGCACGACTATTACAACGGACCGTAGGACTACCATGCACACCCTCCAGGAAAGATATTCGTAAAGAAATTGGATCGCGGACAACTTTTACATCTTACACAACATCTGCCCGGAAGCAAAAGGGGGGAGCCTTGACAGGCTCCCCCCATGACGTTCGTCGAACTGCTCGTATTCTAGTTACTTCGCTGCGACAGGAACAGCATGAACGTCAGGCTGTTCGAGTCCGGCACTCTTCGCACCGGCACCAGCTCCGGTCAGCGGCAGCAACCGCTGATCGCCCGTCGGCAATACCCGCATGTACCCCCACTGCCCGGACTGTGAGTACGGCAACCGCTGGTTGCTATACACATAGTCTCCAGGAAGCCGGAAGATGCCGCCAGCGGCGGGGATAAAGGCATCGAGCACTTCGGAACCGGAATACTCGACGACGCTGATCTGGTCGGCGCCTCGCATGAACGGTTCGATCGGCCATTCATGTTTCTCGACGCTGAACATGCCGTTCTGTTCATTGCTGGCACCAATGACGTGAATGCGCACAGGATCTCCCGCGTGCGCCTCGATGATCGGGGTTGCCGGATCTTCGGGCTTGTCGGCCACACAAGGCTGGAAGACTTTGCCCAGTGAGCACCCGAGTTCTTCACGATACTTGTACGGTTCCGACCTGTAATTCACTCCGGTCAAACCTGCCACGTTCTGAACGTACGGCATGAAGCTCGTGCCGATAATGTTGTCTTCATCCTGAAAAAACAATGCCACGTCACGATAGTTCGGACGTGCTTCGTTGCCCGGGATCGAACGGTCGATGATCACGTCCGCCATCCAGGCGTTCTTATTCGAGAGATCGGCGCCCGTCTTGGGATCGCGATACTTGGATCCCTTGGCACCGACGACCACCGCGCCGAATAACCCGTTGCGCGGATTCGTCATGACATTGCCCCAGTCCCACACCAACGATGTGATTTCGCCGAGGAACGGATCGGCATAGTAGGTGTAGGTCCGCTCGGCTCCCGGCGCGATCGTCTGATCGCCCGTGTTGTTCCCGACATTGGCTCCTAGCGAATCCTTCGGATCGAAGGCCAGGCTGATGGCAGAGAATGAGGCCTTGCCTTCCTTCATCTTGTTCTTCAACTGCACTTTGATGCAGTCGCCGGTGTTCACGCGGAGTGTCAACGGCATCGGTTGGGCGCCGCTGGCTACCTTCGACGCTTCCTCTTCCAAGGCATAAATCTTAGCCTCGGCATTGGTCATCAGAATTTTCCGCTCAAAATCCACTTCGATAGATTCAGGCGCCTTCGGATTGAACTTCATGGACGGATAATCCATCGCCACAACGTTGAAGGTCTTGACCGGTGCATCAGCCGGACAAACCGGCCGCGCTTCCGGAAGCTCGTTGCGATGCGAGAATCCGGCCGGCAGTTTTTGGAGATCTGCCTGAGCCTTGTCATAAACCCGGATAATTCCCCATCCACCCTCCGAGAACTTCGAGGAACGTCCGTTGAAGTGGATGTAGTCACCGGCCTGCAATCGCGGTCCGCCAGCCTTAGGAACGACGAGGTCATACCGTTCGGCAATGCCGATGTGCATCGAGTTCTTCCGGTTGGCATCACCTGCGTATCGCTCGCTGAGGAACGTATGACCGGAAATCGTCCATGTCATCGTTTCATTCATCAAGGTATGCAGGAGCCGGAACACCATCGTATCGCCGGCATAGGCGCGCAGGAGTGGTGTATAGGGATCACCGTGAATTTGGCTGTTGAAAATCTGCGAAGAATCGGGATTCGTCGCAAGACGCTGGGCAATCGGCCCGGCCCTGAAGTTGAGGCCGCTACCGGTGGTATGGGTTCCCCCGTTCAGGAAAGGCATCGGCGTCATGTAGATTTTCTCGGGCATCATGAAGGACACGGTCTTACCCGCCTCCAAGGCCACTTCGACCGGCTGGCCAGGCGGATTTCCTGCCGTCACAATGTTCACCGTGTGGGGCACCGTATCATGCACCTGCACCATCAGCTCACGGAAGCTGCCGTTCACGCCGTACCCCACAGGCTCCACGGTGCGAATATCGGCAACCGGTCCGCTCCGGATCTGTTTGCCGGATTTTGGATCATGATAGGTGGAACCAACTGGTTCCGCGATGAATGTTCCGAACCCGCCATGCGGCCAGGTGGTCGCACCGAACGCATGGTCATGCCAGAACACGGTTCCCACGTCCGCGTCGACCCAGAACCGCTGCCGTACGAACTCGACCGTAATGATGTCGTTCGCTGGATGGTCATTCTTCAAGCCCTTGGCCAAGGTAATGGCATTCCCATTAATGGCCTTGATACGAGAGAGCTCGTTCCCCTTCACATTGTCGGCGCCGACCAGGATCAGGATGCCCACGTGATACTGCTTGGCATTCTTGACCGTAATCGTGCTCGCACCCTTCTTGGCCGCCGCGGTCAACACGGTGTTCATCGGAAGCGGCAGACCCTTCTTGTTCTTCTTTTCCAGCATCGTGAACGGACGCACCGACTGTTCGTAGGAGAAGCCGGTGATCACGCCGTCGGAGGCCTGGTTGTCGAACTGGAGAAAATGCCAGTGAGTATTGATCTTCGACGATTGGAAGTTCGTGTAATCATCGTCGTCCCACTCGCTGGTCAATGTCCAATCCACGCAATCGTAGATATTGCCGCGGACCACCAATGGATACTTGAGGTCGTCGTTCGCACGAACCGCGGCCTCTTCCTCATGGAGCACATAAATCAAGCCGTTTGGATCGATGACAGGCGGCTCTTTTCCTTGCGCCTTGGCAATCTTGATCGGAAGCTTGATGAAATGAACGTTGAAACTCTTCCGGCCCGCATTCTCCGGACACAAGCTCCAGACACCATTTTCACCAGGCATGGCCTGCTCTTCAGTTTCTTCCCCATTGGCGTCCCGGCGGATCATTTCCAACCAGGGCGCGCCGACGTGATTCGGCGAGAACATGACCCGTTTCCCGAAATGTGGCGTCAGATGCGGCCAGGCCACCTTGCCGGTCGTGGTCTCAAACGTAATCGGATGCCGCTTGCCCGGATGGGTGGACTTGTACTTGGGGTTGTCGGCCGTGCTTTCCTTTTCGCTCATGGCACGATTGCCGTCCCATACCCAATCCAGCACCGTTGCATCGTAGGATTGAATCTGGCCCTTTTCATCATCCTTATGACCAGGCTTGCCGGGAGTCGGCAACTGCATCGTCACCCAGTCCTTAATGTTGATGACGGCTGGATTGCCTTTCCAGTTGCTCTTTCCCTTGTCTGTGATCTGGAAGGTCTTGCCGAACCACTCAACTGTCTGGCCGACGAGCTTGTCGGAGGTCACCGGAGCCCTGATGCGGCTTTTGCGATCCGGCAATTCACGCAGATCGGGCATCACATCATTGCGCAAGTCACCCTGCTGCAAGGTGTTGTACACGCGCCAGTATCCCCACATGCCTGATACGTAGTGATGGGCGACATGGCAATGGAAGAGGAAGTCGCCTGCCAACTGTTGGCAGAGGCCGGAACCACACTCGGTTTCGAGATCGAGAGCTTCAGAAGGACCGATGACCTCGACATCCACACGATCGGTCTTCGCACGAATGACCGGATACTTCACCGGACCGTTGGTCGCCGTTGCCCACAGGTTCATATCGTCGATGGCCCGCGGGCTGCGCGGCCAGCGAATGGTCCCGCCATGCGGATGATGCGAGTGGAACACTTCGGAGCCACCGTGAACCAGTCTGAATTTCGCCGGATCGCCCATGTAGGAACGAGGGATCGTCGGGGACGCATCGCCGAACGTGTAGGAGCTGTATCCCATGGACTCGTCCTCGAACCCGAAGTATTCGTGCTGCACATGCATGTTGTTGATGCCGAACGGCTCGCTGCGGTAATTAATTGCCCGGCCACCCGGACGATAGGTATCGGTCAACGGATCGCGCTGCGGCAGAAAGTCACCCTTCTTGTTCACCGGCCTGAATGCTTCGTCGCCCACTTCGTGGTACATGAGGACGAATTCACGGAAGTCCGGGCCGGTCCCGTTCTTAATGATGACCTGCCATCCGCTCGTGGCCGGCGTCGGATCCCCACTGCCGAGCGGCTCCAAATACTCTGACCCATGCGGCTCTACGACAAACGAGCCAAACAGGCCCATCACGGTCAACTCGCGATCATTGGCGAACGTGTGAAACTGGCGCACCCCTTCCTGAGTGCTAGGGTGAATGTACCATTCAAAATCCTGGCTCTTGTTTTGCGCGACGATGCTATCGCCATTGGTGGTTGTCGCTGCCGCCCCGGTTGCACTGACCACCATGCTCGATCCATGGATGTGCAAGCTCACGTCCTCGCCGCCATCAAGCTTGTTGCTCAGCTTGATCCTCACACAGTCTCCCTGGTTGCCACGGATGGCAAGCGGCTGGATCCATTGCGCCTGCACACCTGGAATGACCGCGCCGGGATCGAATCCTTCCTTTTCACGGGCCGCTTTGTTCTTTTCCTCCTCTTCCCGAACCTTATCCATATCTTCATCCAGTACATACATATACCCTGGATAGAAATCGAGCCACTGGTTCAGGGTGATTTCCACGTTGATCGCGGACACGTTGTACTGCTTCACGGCGGCCGTTGCAGGGCACTTGC
>DAISKX010000065.1:0-10546 GCA_036820725.1 Nitrospiraceae bacterium | reverse complement strand
CGCAAGATTTCGGTGGGCCGTTTCAATTTGTCTGGACTTTCGGTCTCAATTTTAAGGTGTATGGACCGGTAGGTTTGGGCTATCACTTCCAGCACTATTCGGACGCGACGCTTTACGGGAGTGGCAGCCGGGGGGTCGATCTCCATATGTTCGAACTGGCCTATCGGTTCTGATGACCGGCGAACCTGTTCGGTCCGACTGAAAAGAGGGAAGACGATGACGGAAGTATGAGGGACAACCGGAGATGCAGCAAACGTATAGATGTCCGGTGCCTTGGTGTTGCAATGGCGGGACTTGTTCTCCTGCATTCACCCGGGACTGTCAGCGGTGGCGACACGGGATTAATGGCCGTTGGCGTCCGCGGCGGAGTCAGCATGCGAGGAGAATCCCCGCTTGGTGAGCAAATGCGACAGGATTTTGTCGGAGGGGACGTGCTTGCGATGTTCCGCCTTCCATGGGGCTGGTATTCGCAGTCGGGCTGGGGTGTCGGCTCACGACTGATGACCAGTGTCGGGGCTATGGAAAGTGAGGGTGTGACAGGCTTTGTGGCATCGGCGGTGCCGTTGGTCGTGTTTGGCAGCCAGGACGGTCGCGTCTCACTCGATGTCGGGCTGGGCGGTGCACTGATCAGCGAACATCGCTACGGGAAACAGGACCTGGGCGGACCGTTTCAATTTGTGGGCACGCTCGGGATCAGCGCCGTCCTGTTTAAACCAGTCGGTGTGGGGTATCGGTTCCAGCACTACTCGGACGGCACCATCTATGGGTCCGATTCTCGCGGTGTGGACCTCCACATGATCGAGATCACGTACCGATATTAACGAAAAATTTGGACACAATACATTATCCCTTTACCCCTTTCGTATTCGGAACAACATCGCCTCGCCAGCTTGGGCAACAAGGTCTGCCCGCATGAATGCGTGCCGTTTGAGCTCATCTGAAAGCTTATAACCCCAGAGATAATCATACCCTGCACATATTTGATTCCAATCTACTCGATCAGCCGGCGTTTCCCGCTCCATCTGTGCATAACCGGCACCATGCGTTCGCAGGTGCAAGGGGTTGACCGAATCCCAGGCATAGAGTGTCGGAACAAAGGCGTGCCGATAAATCGTGGCATAGTGTGCCGAGTAGAAGAAATGCATATCCCAAAGCCATGTGGACACTGCAGCCTTATCGTGAATGAACATCGGATACAGCCTGACACCGTCAGGTAACCGGTCTAATACATGGACCTGTGCTTCGATCTCGTGACTGACGGAAGTCCAGAATTTCCAGACCCCGCCGACGCGTGTAACCGATAGAATCAATAGGCCGATCATGACATAGCGGCCTACCTTCCTAGCTGTGTCGATCTGGAAGGAGAGCATAAGACACACGGCGGCGGGGATGAGAAAGCGTCTGTCAATATAGCTCGATTGCTCTCCGCCGCTCATCGGCGCGAGAACGTAAAGAATGATGAAGAGCGATCCAATGAGCACAAAGTCTTTGGCGGAAACGTGAGCCGCCTTCCAGAAATACGCGACGAGGAGTAACAGGATCAATGCAAGGCCGAGCGCGGAATCGAAGATAATGTTATGGCTGATGAAGGGATACAGAAGCCCAATGGCTTTCTTGAGGAGGATGGGATGCCACCATTCCATCGCAGGCCCATGCTCTATGCTCGAGCGATATACCCCATACATCACCACCGTGGGAACCAGAGGAAGCAGGCCCATCACATGATGCCAGCGAATCACGCGGGTTTTCGCAACATTGGTCAGCGTCAGAGTTCCGGTTGCTATGGCCAAAAAGACGAACGAAGACAGGTGAGAGAAATAGCAGGCGAGGGTGAGGAGCGTCATGAGAAAAACG
This sequence comes from Nitrospiraceae bacterium, assembly GCA_036820725.1. Lineage (GTDB taxonomy): Bacteria > Nitrospirota > Nitrospiria > Nitrospirales > Nitrospiraceae > DASSBQ01. Next base: position 8,692 of record DAISKX010000065.1, on the reverse strand, counting down.
CGATGCCATTTCCATGCATCGCGCATCCATAACCAGGTCGCCAACGCAATGAAAAATACCCCCAGTCCAAAAATATAATTGACGAATCCATAGGAGAACGCGAAGTTGTAGGTAAAGAATGTAGCCGCGAGGACGGTCCAGCGAGGCCGCCCGTTTATGGCGAGGCCGAGTGCATGGATCCCCAGATTGAATAACGTGATCGTGAGCGACAAAAAGATCTTGCTGGCGGTCTCGACGCTACAGACGTTCAGCAGTCCGGGAATGATGAGATCGATGGCCAGGTTAGGGATGAGGTGCCAGGTCCGCTCATAGGTACTGCGATAGGATTCGACGTCACTGTACTGATTAAGAATATGTGCTCGTGCCAGGTGATTCGGATAGTCGTGCATTGCGGGATACGTGGTGAACCAAATCGGGCAGAGCTGGATGATGAGCAGCATCCCAAAGATGGTGTAATAGAGCAGGCGCTTGTCCAGAGCCTGGGAAATGAAATGTTCGAAAGGTAGGTTCTCGCGACGCATGGAACTTCCGTGTGCTCTCTCTCCATCTTTGTCCGTCTAGAGTGATCAATAGGAAAGCAGTCGGCATGCCTAAGAAAGCATGAAGCGGGTTCTTGTGCAAGCATTTAATCGCGGGCATAGGAAATAGACGCATCGAAACCATGAGCAAGAATTGTTCATGAAGCGCTGCCTGAGGCCCGAGGGTGCACACAAAGATGATCGTGACTCCCCGGGTAGGCCGAACGTGACCAGGTATATGCACGCTCACGCTTTTCGGATACGGAAAAGCATCCCGTTGCCGGATTGAGCCACGAGCTGCCCTTCGGAGAGAAGAAATCGTTTGAATTCTTCCGATAGTTTGTAACCCCACAGATAGTCGTACTTCGACCTAATCGCGTCCCACTTCACTCGGCCAAGGGGAGTTCCCTGTTCAATTCGAGTGTAATCGTTGTCCCAGTTCACTCCGTCAAGACGTGGTCCTCGCTCCACGTGGGCGTAATCGATTTGGGGCGACCGCCGCAATCGCACCGGATTGACGGCATTCCACGCGTAAATGGTTGGTACGAACGCATGCCGATAGATGGTGGCATAATGAGCGGAATAGTAGAAATGCATGTCCCACATCCAAGATTCCGCAGACGTATCGTACATCAGCATCGGGTAGAGTGTGACTCCGTCTGGAAGCACATCCAACGCATGCACCTGGGCTCCTATTTCCTGGTCGGCGTCCGTCCAGGATTTCCAGACAGTGGAGACACGCGCGACGGACAAGACCAGCAGGCCAATCATCAGGTAGCGCCCGATGACTTTAGAGGAGTCGATATGGAGCGCGAGGAGAACCATCACGGCGGCTGGGACGATGAACCGCCGATCCACATAATATGATTGCGCGGCACTCATCGGGAAAACCAGATAGAGCAATACAAAGAGCGAGCCGACCAGGAAAAGTTCCTTGCTCGCAAATCGGCCTACCCTTGTCAGGAAGGCCGTCAGCACCAGGATGACAAAGCACCCACTCAGGGCGAGATCAATGACCAGGTTATGGCTGACAAAGGGATAGGAGAGGCCGGCGAGTTTTTTCACCATGATAGGGGACCACCATTCCATCGGGCCCCGATGTTCGATTCCGGCTGTGTAGAAAAGATACGCGACAATCGCCGGCGCGAGCGGCAGCAAACCCAGCAGCCGTTGAGATCGAGAGTTGCGGTTTCCCGGAAGATCGAGGACGGTGAGACACACCACGGCGACGGCTAAGAATACAAATGATGAGAGGTGCGAGAAATAGCTGGTGAGTGCAAGCAGGCTGACCAGCAACAGCCGGCTGACAGTCCACGCTGCGCGCATGCGCAGCCAGACGGCAAGACTCACAAAGAACACCCCGAGGCCGAACATGTAATTCACGAAGCCGTAGGAAAAACTGAAGTTGAACGTGAAAAAACTCGCCGCGAGGGCGCTCTCATGCGGGCGTCCCTTGACAGCGACGCCAAGAGCATGTGCCCCCACATTGAACAACACGATGATCAGAGACAGGAAGATCTTGCTGGCGGTCTCAATGCTGACGAGGTGCAAGAGAGCAGGAACGATCAGATCGATGGCCAGGTTGGGGAAGAGGCGCCAATCGCGCTCATAGAGGCTGCGATAGGACTCGACGTCACCATACTGGTGGAGAATATGTGCTCGTGCGAGATGATTCGGATAATCGTGCAGCGGCGGATATGTGGTGAACCAAATCGGGCACAGCTGGAGGATGAGCAGCATCCCAAAGATCGTGTAATAGAGCCGGCGCTTGTCCAAAGCCTGGGAAATGAAATGTTCGAAAAACATGTTCTCGCGATGCATGAATTTTCGTGTGCTCTCTGTCCATCTTTGTCTGCATAGGGTGATCGACAGGAAGGCAGTCGGCTTTCTTAAGAGTGCACGAAGCGAGATTCTTGTGCAAGCATAAATATTTCGCCCTTCATGGATGGGATGCTATGGAGCATCCATCGCTTTACAAAAGTGTGTTGCCTGCAAGGACGCTCCGTCCGCTGCTCTTGGCGTGTCTCATCGGAACCGACTCAACCTCCATCAAGATGTACTCGCAAACCGTCATAGCTTAAAGCAGAGCCTCAGACATGGGGGAGCAAGATCATGATGGGAGGGGGTTTGTGTCATTGGGATGTTCCCGGCCAATGTGTCCTGTGTTCAAGAAAGAATCGATTGGCTGCAAGACGAGTCGTGGTGTCAGCAGGCCTGTAATGTCAGCTTGGCCGGCAGGAATTCTGAGGCGGATCCAACTGGTAGGAGTCGTCCCATGCGGGAAAAGACGACAGAGAGTGATTGTTGTGAGAACAATGAGAGGCGGGAAGAATCCGGAGATCGTGGACGGTCAACGTCACCACGCCGAACTGTTCCTCGACCAGACCGCGCAACACATAGGCATACTCGGTGGAAAGGAGATGACCGCACCGTCGATACACATCGGGAAAGAGGGTGGCATCATATAAGGCCGTCGTATCTTCGAACGTCGCAAACTCCATCGGTTGCCCGTGCTTGGTTTCCGCAGACTTTTCGGTGATCAACCAGCCGATCATGGTGACGATGCGTCCCGCGTATTGTGCGATAGTCGATCCTGGAATATGCGGGACCCGCTGTATGTCTTCGGTATACAGATCCAACGGATGCCGGCTGGCGAGTAATCCCAATGTGTCTCGTTCATGGATCAGTTTCAGATGAGGAGTATAGTCTTCCGGGATGGGAAGCCCGGCGATCGGCTTGTGACAAGCGTAGAGCCGCCATAGTAATGCCGGACGGGTCAGGTCACCTGCCAGAGAATCGCAGCACCCGGCCCGGATAAGTGTCCGGGCTTCGGCCTGTTCCGGCTTGATCCGATCGAGAAAATCCTGGAAGGATCGAAATCGTCCGGCGCTCTTCCGCTCTTCGACGATCCGTTTCCCCAATGCTTCCCGCAGTGTTTTGACCTGCATGAGACCCATGCGGATCGTGCGTGCTTGACCCATGTAAGCCCACTCGCTGGCATTCACGTCCGGGAGCAGAATGGTCAGGCCCATCCGGCGGGCTTCAGAGATATACGCAAAGGTGGAATAGAAACCACCTTGATTGCTGATGACGGCGGCGATGAATTCCGCGGGATAATGCGACCGGAGGTACGCCGATTTGAAGGAGACTTGCGCATAGCTGGCAGAGTGAGGTTTACAGAAACTGTAACCGGCGAAACTCATGATCATGTCCCACATCGAGGCGATGACGGCCGCCGACGCGCCGTTCTTTGCCGCCCCTTCGCAAAATTGCCGGTGATAATCGCGAAGCTGTTTTGCCTTGTGCTTCTTGCTTAATACCTTGCGAAGCTGGTCCGCGTCTTCGACTGAAAAGTCGGCCAGGGCCATGGCCACCTTTGTCACGTCTTCTTGGTACACCATGATGCCGTGCGTTTCTCTCAGAATGGGTTCGAGCGTTGGATGCCAGGGTTGATACGGCTTCCCCTGCGCGCGCCGGACGAATTCATCGACGAAGTGATTCGCGGCCGGGCGGACCAAGGACGACACCATGACGAGATACTCGAAGACATCGAGTTGCCGGATTCGCTGAGCCGGCATGCCGCCCCAAAGCTTTTTGAGCAGGAGCCGGGTAGCAGGCGATTCGATGTAAAAACATCCGATGGTATTGCCCTGTTTGATGAGATCTTGGGTAGGCTGGTCATGTAAAGGGTCCCAGGCTGTGTAATCAATCGTGCGGCCGGTGTTGCGCGCGACGGCGTCCAACGCATCGCGAATGACGGCGAGGGATCTATTGCCCAATAGATCGATTTTGACCAGGCCGGCCTCTTCCGTTTGATCCTTTTCCCATTGAATAACCGGTACACCCTTGGCGGCGATTTCGACCGGGACATAGCGCTGGATCTCGTCCGGCACGATGACGACACCGCCGCAATGGACGGACAAATACCGGAAGTGGTCTTGCACGTATGCCGCCGAGCGGATGACCAGCGGCCATGGCTCGTTGAGTTGCAATACCTGGCTAAGCCGATCAGCCCAGACTTGTGCCGACGGAGCCTCGTCGAACCACAGAAACTCTTTTCGTCGCATGATGAGCGCAGACACGCGGCCGATTTCTGCCGGAGGAATTCCATGAACTTTGGCCACTTCACGGATGGCGGCGCGAAGACCGAGGGTATTCTGGTTGGCGACCATGGCCGCCCGATGCGAGCCATAATGACGGAACACCCAGTTGATAATGTCGTCGCGTTCGTCCCAGGGAAAATCGATGTCGATGTCCGGCGGATCCTTGCGACCGGGATTTAAAAATCGCTCAAAGAATAAATTGTGGCGAAGAGGATCCACATGGGTGATTTTGAGGCAATAGGACACAATTGAAGCGGCGACCGATCCGCGCCCGCATGTGCGGGGCGCCTGCTGGACGATTTCTTCGACGATCAAAAAGTAATGGGCGAACCCTTTTTGGTAGATGAGCGAGAGCTCCTGTTCGGCGCGCCGGCGGATTTCACGAGAGATCGTGCCGTAGCGTTGCCGGGCTCCCTCGTAGGTTTTTTCTCGCAACAACGTAAAGGCTTCTTCGTTGGACAGTCGGCGAAAGGCCGGAAAGATCGTGTCTCGAAAACTCCAGTCGGTATGGCATGCTTCGGCGATACGGACCGTGTTATCGAGCGCTTGGGGGACATGAGGAAAGTGGGCGGACATGGCCGATGACGGCATCAGCCACTGCATGGGTGAGCAGCACGCCTCCGATGGCAGTCGGGACAAGGTGGTATTGAGGGCAATGGTACGAAGAAGACGATGTACGGCAAATTCATCCGGTCTGACGAAATGAACGCGATTGGTTGCGACGGGTGGCAGGTTCATGCGGCGGCTGGCCAGCAGACTGTGGTGCATGCCCGGTCCGGGTGTGAGTTCGACATAGAGATCCTCTCGTGAATCTTGAGACCAGGCCGATAACGCGGACTCGTCATCCGTTAACAGAATGACCTCTCTTCGAGAGCGCGCCACCGTCTCGATGAAGTCGAATGAGGGGTCGCAATGGCGCGCGGACAGTATCCGGCAAAGATTGCTGTATCCCTCCGGTGTTTTAGCAAGGAGAACGGCCCGATGTTGTTCCGTCGTCAGTTCTGTCCCCAATATCGGCTGCAGGCCGGTTTCACGGGCCACGTTCAAAAAACGCACGGCTCCATAGAGCCCGTTGGTGTCTGTCAATGCGACGGTGGTGCCGCCTTGTGCTCGCACGGCTGCGGTTAAAGCCGTGATGGATGAAACCCCGCGCATAGGTGAAAAATCGGAATGGACGTGAAGATGAACCATAGGTGCGGTTCCGGTTTTTGTCCCACAACGCGGCACGAGAACGGCGGTGCCTAGTTATAGCCGATAGTGTATCCAATGGTTACACCAACGTCGATCTATGTCAATGCATGAAAGTTCGCAGTACCTCTCCAGTCAGAAGTAAAGATAGATGCTCGAGGTGTGACTGATGCTCGGGCGGAATTGTGAATTAAGAAATGTAGTGAAGGCGCCGCCGAGCAATTGTTCCGACCGGAATTCCGGTCGATGCGCGCTGCGTCGGCAGGTTTTACATGGAAGGTAAGTCACTCGCTCAGCCCACCGGAGCAGCGCCGCTCATGCTTGTTCTGTTTAACATTTCCCGTCTAGCCACGTCCTCCATAATCCTTTGCGAAGGAGTGACTGAAGACGCGAGCCACTCCATCCAGGATCATCCAGTTCGACTTAAGCATCCCCTCGACTATTTGACACTCCGCGCAACGCCGTGATATTTTTCGAAACTCACGTCGGGTCACCCGACAACCTACACCTCGCTCCGCGCGATGACGCGGGGCCTTTGTCCAGGAGGATCGCTGCATGGAGATCTACGAGTCTCTGTTCATTATTCGTCCATCTTTAAACGACGAAGAAACCTCGTCACTGGTTGAAAAAATGAAGGGCGTGGTCGAGAAAAACGGCGCCACGATCATGAAGGCTGAGAACTGGGGACGCAAGAAGCTCGCGTACGAGATCAAGCGGGAACGGAAAGGCACCTACGCCTACCTCTATTTCAAGGGACCTGGTCCGGTCGTCGGTGAACTCGAACGGTCCTACCGACTGGAAGATTCTATTATCAAATTTCTGACGGTCCGTCTCGAAAGTGAATTGACAGCTCGGCGTGGACCGGCCGAAGCGCAAGGAGCAACCGGTGGCGGGGTTCAATAAAGTCATTCTCGTCGGCAACCTGACCCGTAACCCTGAGCTTCGCTATACCCCGAGTGGAACTCCGGTGGCCAGTTTCGGCCTGGCGACGAGCCGCCGCTATAAGCAAGGCGATGAACTGAAAGAGGAAGTCTGCTTTGTCGACATCGTGGTGTTCGGAAAACAGGCGGAACATTGCGGTCAGTATTTGAGCAAGGGGAATGGTGTCATTGTCGACGGCCGGTTACAACAGCGTCGTTGGGAGACGGAGGACGGACAGAAGCGGAGCAAGCACGAGGTCGTCGCCCAGGGCGTCACCTTCCTGCCCAAGAGGGGTGAAGCCAGTGCCGATGCCGGTCATGCCCAGGATGAACCCGCTTTCGAAGAGGAACAGTTCTAGCCGGTTGCGAAAAAACTATTGTGGCATGCAAGAACTTCGAGGGGCTGCACGTGTGGCACAACAAAAGAATGCTCACGGAGGATGCTCAAAAGAACGTCCAGCGTCGAGACAGGCCCTTTCCCCATGGGGTACGTTGAGGGTCTGAACGATGCGAGGACGGTGCCCAGTGAAAGGTGCGCTTCGGCGCACCAGGGACGGGTGGGTGAGAAGAGCGACTTTTTCAGCATCCTCCTAAACGAGAGAAGTACGGAGGCAACAGCATGGATCGAGGAATGAGTGGAGGCGGGGGCGGCGGCCGGTTTTTTCAACGACGCAAACCCTGCCGGTTTTGCCTGGATAAGGCACCGATCGATTTCAAAGACATCGGCCTGTTACGAAACTTTTTGACCGAGCGCGGTCGTATTGTTCCGCGGCGTATTTCGGGGAACTGTTTGCGCCACCAACGAGAGTTGACGGTTGCGATCAAGCGGGCTCGTCATATCGCACTGGTCAGTTTTGCCGAGGAGCGATGACTCAGTTGTCACCGTCCATGAGCAGGTGGCGGATGACCCTTCTTGAGGAGCGACCGTGAGCGGTGCATGTTGGAATGTGCTGGTAGCTACTATGGACAAGCTGAACCTTCTCATCGCCGACATCCCGCCGCAAGGTCTGTCCCTTGCCTGTGAAGCGACGGCCGAAGAAATCGGATTGAACGAGGCCGATGAAAAATTGGCTGGTCCGTTGTCCGTTCATCTGGAATTGAGTTACCATGAGCCTGATTTCAGCGTGTCCGGAAGTGTAGACGGCATGGCGGTGCGACAGTGCGTGCGCTGTCTGAGGGAATTTGAAGATCCGTTATCCATGATCGTTTACGCGGATTTCGTCCGTCAGATCGAACCGCGGCCAAAGCCGACTGGCGGAGTGAAGCGGGGAGAGCGCGAGAAGCGAGCACCGGAAGCGGATTCGGGTGTTGCCGAAACCGATGAGGAAGATGAAATATATTACTATCAGGGTGAACAAGTAGATCTGGCCCCCATGGTGAGAGAACAGATCATTCTGGCCGCACCCATCCAACCGTTGTGCAGTGAGAATTGTGCGGGGCTGTGCCCCCGTTGCGGTCAGAATCTTAATGAGGAGCGGTGCGCCTGCGCACCGGAGCCGGTCAATAATCCGTTCCGTGTTCTTCGCGAACGTCAGGAGAAGGGTGAGGGGAAGGCGCGTTCCTAGGCGACACCCCTGCCATCAGGAGTCAAGGAGTCACAATGCCAAATCCGAAACATAAGCATTCGCGAGCTCGCAGGGACAAGCGGCGTACAGCGAAGACCAGATTGGTGCCGCCGGGATTTTCAGTGTGCCCCCAGTGCCATGAGCTCAAGCTACCACACTACACCTGTCTGAACTGCGGCACATACAAGGGCAAGGCGGTCATCGCTGTCGAAGAGGCGTAACGACCTTCTCTCGAGGGCGTGATTCGAACATCATTGCAGGCCGTAATCACGGTCCCACCCGTCGGCCATGAGGACCTTTCCAGGGTCCGCTTGAGGCTCATTCGCCACGGTTCCCCTCATCCTTTTTCTTGGACAGTTCCTAGACTATGAGAATAGCCGTCGACGCCATGGGTGGTG
>DAISKX010000064.1:0-10549 GCA_036820725.1 Nitrospiraceae bacterium | reverse complement strand
ACGCGCCGATACTTCATCCATGCCGCGATATTTTGAAGTTGGGCTAGTTTGTTCGAGGGAAGGACGAGATCTGACCACGCGTAACGCGGCACGACCTGAAGGGCAAATCGCCCCACATGCGGTGTGTTGAGGGCGCGGCCAGCAGCCAGGAGGTCTTGCGTGGAAGGTATGGATGCGTCGGGGTTCTTGGCGGCAGCCTGACTCGTAGCCAGGCTGACCGTTTGACGGATCCGGTCACCGCCAAAGCGAAAGGTATCCGCTAAGCGTCCTAGATCGACGGCCCCGGCGTGGGCACCTAATCCGTTTCGCCACATCAATTGCCGCTGTCCATATTCTGGGCTAGGGACTTCGATACACCAGACCAAAACGTCTGATGGTATGCGAGTGAATGCTGAAGGAGGGCCCAGTAAGAGGACCGGCTGCTTGAAGTGTGACAGGCTTTTCCACAGCCGCAATTCAGCCGGAGCCGCCTGGCTCTCACCTTCCAGCGGCATCTCAGAAGCCGTAATGGTGAGTACGGCGTTCCAGATTGTGGCATCCCGCTTCACCGTAGCTAGATTTGCGTCATTCTCCTGAAGGGCCAGGAGATCGGTTTGCAGAAGGTTGCGCCCCAAGACTTGACAAAAATGTTCTGCGGCTTCGCGCAGCGTCGTTCCACATGTCCCAATCAACCGAACGATGACCCCAGCGGAGTCCTGCTGCCGATAGAACGTCGCGAGATTGCGCAGGCGCGTCAGTATGGCCGCATCAATTTCGCGACAGGTGATTTCCCGTCGAGGAGTAGTCCATAGCCCCTCCAATGTCGGAGGATGATCAAATAGAAAGCTGACAATGGATCCATCTAGTTTGAGAAACTTCCTGAGAAAAGAGGGCTGCCGGTCCTGGGATTCTTCGCAGAGTTCCACGAGACGATGCCGTATGAGTGGCGCCCCGACATCAAAGAACCGTCGCGCATCTAGTTTTTTCTCTTCGGCACGGCAGATGAAATTTAATGCCAGATTCACGCTGGGCCGCTTCCGGGTCACATCGTTTTGTAAGTAGGCATAGAGCGTTTCATATCGCGGCTCAATTTCAGGGGCTAGCGCAATGAGCAAGAGATCGACTTCAGCTTGGGACAAGTCGAAACAGCGCGCCAGGTAGGGGAGTGACAAATGGATCTCGGCTTCGTCCGAGAGCTCCCGACGCTGATCAATCTCGCGTCGAAGCGTCTCTAGCCGACGATCGAGCGGGGCGAGCAACGTCTGCTTGGCACTCTGATTCTGCCACCACGAACCCCAAAATCCTTTTGCACGGAGGATAGAGTCGATGTCGGATTCTGAAATGATGAGGCCTTGAAGTTGCTCGGACTCAGATGATCCCTCTGTCTCGCGGGTCATAATAAAGGCGCGGCGGATCAGGAGATCTAGTCGCTGCACTTCGTCGCGCAACTGTTCAAGACTGTTCGCGTAGGGGTTCATGCCATAGACCGTTCGGGCAAAGAGTCGTTTAATGATTCGTCGGAGTCGATCAGAGCACAGAATTGATGTCTCTGACCCCAGTACCTCGGCATGCGGATCCGTCTTCACAATCCCCGAAGTATGAACTCAACCCGCCGATTGCTGAGCCAGGCGACTGATTCCACTGTGTCGTCCACACCCGATAGATGCAGGGCAACCTGGAAAGGATTTGGTTCCAAGGTCACAACGACCTTATCATCATGCAGGGCGATTCGGCCTTTTGTGGCCAGTAGTCGTTGGACGACAAATGATCGACTTGACTGTTTGAACCCACGCACTCGACCGGCAAAGTTCTGGATGAGGTACCCCGCCAAATACTCGACGGTGGTATTCCACGACTCGCCAAACTCCATCACGCCTTCGCCGGCACTGGTCAGCGCCGCAAGGAGTGCTCGTCGAGGAGACGCGTCCTGCCACGTCAGAAAGTCCCGAAGTCCCCTCATGTCAACATCGCCCCTCCAACCAGCAAAGAGGGTGAGACCGGGATCAAGGATGGTGGTGGACACCGACGCCAATTTTTCCACCACTGCCAGCCCTATCGCTGCCAGCAGGTAGGTCACCGCACGGGAACCGGGAAGTTTCCCAAATGTGGTCTGCACGATGACCTGGGGCCATCCCAAGCGTACGAGAATGCCTGTTAGCAGGAACACTCCCGCGTATTCGCTGGCAATCCACTGTCCAAGGTTGCTGTTCGCCGGGTCAATCGTCGTGTTTTCTTCCGCTCGCAGGTCGATCAATACGCTCAAGAATTTCATGAACTGTACAGAATTTAGTTGCGCTAGACTTTGTATGTCCTTAAGTGCGCTGACGATTGAATCATCGAGGGACTGCTGCACAGGAAGGATCTGCAAAAGGTGCGTAAGTTCAGCCTTCCATTCAAGTGGCACTCCTGTTCGAATGTGGGTGGTCAAGAACGACAGGCTTTGAATGATGTGCAAGACCATTCTCGGAGACCAGAAGTGCGTAACACGGCCTGGGCCCTTCTTGCGTAATACGAAATACACTGACAGCGCCTGCGCTCTTTGCTTCAATTGGCCATAGGCGATCGGCTCCTTTAAGTCGGTAAGGACTCCACTGACTGCGAAGAAATGTTCGAGAGATAGCGCCTGATCTATCAGACCCGTGCGACGAGCAATCGCGCCAAACATGTTCTCCAATTTCACTTCGTCGAACAGTGCAACAATTCGAGTAAGTATGTGATCGTCGTATAACAATTCCAGCGTGTCGAGCAGCGCGTCCGGTTCGGCGCAAAGGAGTTCGAGGATAGCGTTGCTGATGCTGAGAGCGAAAAGGTGCTTAAACTCGTGATACTCCCACTTCTGCGGAGCAGTTCCAGCTATCCAGTCTCGAATCACCATTGCCAACCAGTGAGGTCGACTGTCCGCTCGCACGAGCTCGACATTTGAGGAACCGATAGCCTTTTCAAGCTCTATAACAAAGGTGTCCGCCAGAATTGATGAAATCACTTCCTCCATGTGCAAAACATTCCTAAGCCTAATTCGGAGATACAACCGTTTTAGACGCACTACCCGAGACACGGCACTGAGACGTGCTTTCAATAGAGACCGACATCGCTCACTAAAGTCGGACTGAATTGCATAGCCTAACTCGCAAACGTTTATTCGGGAGTGGCGCCGAACATGAGCTCGAATAGTCAGCGTATCGATTTGCAGGTTCATGGATAAAAGATCACAAGGTACAATACTTCTATTTCCTCTATAGGAAGTTTGGGATTATTAACGTCGGTGACCCTATCAGCAGGTGACAACTCCCAAGTGAGTTTCCAAGACCAGGTGTTTACACCTGCGGCACCACTTATCTTGCTCGCGTAGACAGAGATTTCAGGCTGGATACCGCCCATTCCGTTCACAACGGCGCTATAAGCCTTAACTTCATTGACTGATTTCCATTTGATCCTCTTAATGGACGTAAAGCATTGAGCATCACTCACGTTCTTCAACTTACTTGTGTGAGGAACAACGATTCCGTCCTTTGAAGGATCAGGTGCTGGCTTACCATCGACAGGAAGAACCTTTGTGGACACTATAATTTCAGGAATGAACTGCTGGACGTATTCTTTTAGAACCAGCCATTCGGTCTTCCCTTGAGAATCCATTCTCGCGTATAGATTCCCATTTAGGAAAAGATCACTTCCCACCTTGACATTGCCGTTGAGATTTGGAAAGCCCGTGGCAGGCGGAGTTGGCTTAACCTTCGTTTTATCTACCTTAAAGTCGTCCCCAACAATCACATTGCCATTGGCAAAAGCATTTGTGTCGATTAATAACGATGTCGGCGGAACCTTGGGAACGTTCTTGTCGAGAACATCGTATGTTTGCACAGGATTATGCGGAGCAATGACTTGTTGCGCTCTTAGACCAATATACCGTCGCCTGTCTTGTGTGGTCTTGTCATAGGTTATGGAGGCAGGCATGCCGGAAGCGAACTTGATGTGCCCTAGGAACATCGGCCAGGAATCCTTCTTTGGATCGTCAGATAACTCTTCATAGAATTTAGGCTCTGGTTGGGAAGGACCCGGCCAATTTTCCTGTTGGACAATGATCTGCCGCGTTTCTCTCCACCGCGTATATTGATTTTCGATGTGACAATCCCGATAGCCTGAAGCGGGCGGGTTTTCCAATGACGTGCCGTAGGCAATCCACACGCTATACGTGGCATCAGCCATCACAATATTGTTGTTCCGAAAATCATCTTCTGAAAGCGTATAAGAAGAGGACAGCACAACCTCCCGGCCGTACGCATCGATCGCCATTCCGGGAAGAATTCGAACGTGCTGAACATTAAACTCCTTGTATTCCTCCAGCATCAGTCCATCAACTATTCCCCATCTATGCAACGCAAGGTTCAGCCGCCGGCGCATCTCCATATGATACAGCTGTTCTGCCTGAAGGTCGTAACTCTGGAGATACTCACGCTCATAATAATTTACGCGCTCAATGTTCTTGGCCATCGTATGCTCCGATACTGTTCTGTTTAGCGTGCTGCAAGCTCGCTTGTGTCCTTTAGGGTGGTGAGCCAGGCTCGCTCTTTTTGTCACCTTTGCCCTTGGCCAGCGATCGCTCACTGGTCTTCGTTTCACTCATGGTTTGGAATTGTGTTTCAAGCTTATTGAGCTGGAAGCGCAATGTATCGATCTCTGCCTTTAGCAACGCTTCCGTTCCTCGGGGTGTATAGGCGGCAATGACCGGCCCTTCGATGCCGTCTGTCAGAATTTGAACCGGATCAGCGCGATTCAACAGTCCATTTATCGATTGACTCCTTAAGTTACTAACGTACCAATCCTGCTCAGCAGCAACCCGTATATGAGTCTTGTTGACGTTGCTACCAAATGCCCTCACGTCAGCTTCCTCTGCATTTTGCGGCCTCCTGAAATAGTCGGGGCTAACAGAGCGGGTGTTAGTAAAGTCGTACATCTCACTGAACCTCTTTCCTGATTGTCTTAATTCACTCAGGTACTGCAGCACAGCTTGTAGGGGCAGAAACTGGTCGATCGGGGATTCAACGATCTGTTCGACAAAGTATTTGCAGTCGAATGAGTACGTCGCACAGCATACATGTGTCTGATGTGGTCTTTTACAAGGATTGGGCTGTCCCTCATAGTTTTGGTTGTGAACATCATCAGTTCGGTCGGTCTTGCAGGCCAATTGCCCAATGACGGATGCAATCATGACTTCCTTCACCCGATCCATCGGCTGTAGATATGTTCGCGGACAGTTGCATACCTTTACGACTTTTCCGCTCTTCACCTCGACGGTTCCTAAGACAATACAGCGCGCCGAAGCTGGCTCTTGGCACTGTGGTAGAAACTCGCCCAGCACACAGGCCATAACATATTGCCACCCCAGATTTAAGATTTGGCAGATCGCGTCATGGCAAGATGTGAAATCGCCGTTCTCGCTGTTCCCGTCCTTACTCGGAAAGGAAATGCGGAACAATTCTTCTTCGATTGCGCAGTTGTATCTGTCGGGATATCTCTTTAAATATTGCCAGAGCAAGTTCCGTAACTCGCAAAACAGTTGCCAGCAATTCTCCGGCGCCTCGGAAGTTTGAGAGTCAGCAACTAATTGTCTGAGTTTGGCCTTTTCTTGTTGAAGCTTCTTCGCGAACGAGCTATTCGTGAATAGTTCGAAGCATTTCCTGATACGCCTTTCAAGTTGATCTATCCAGCTCTCCTCTACTGGAAGCTCTTCAATTACGTCAAAATAAACTCCCTCTCGAATCCGTGTTGGCTCGCATTCCGTGAGACCGGGAGCGCAGCCCGCGACAAAAGGAGTCGTATATGCCTCTTTCGTTTCTCTGTAACATAGAGTGACGTGGAAACACTGTGTCACTTCACAGGTGGGCTGTTGTTCTTTAGACTCACAGGGATTTTGTTCTGGCTCGTCATATACAAGCCGTTTATCCCTTAGCCGCGTGATCACATCGAATGAAGTCGTCTTGCAGACAATCAGATCATTGCCACAGTTATCTATGGCATAGCCTTCTTCAATGAGAATTTGCCCAGGACAATCATGGTGACATGTGATGCGTAGGCCGCACACGATTCCGTGTCCGTCCAAAGCACGGTGATACAGTTTATTTTTCTCACGAACATACCGTTGGTCTGTCATCAGATCTCTGTCGGTCAACATGTGGCCGCAGAAATAATTGGGACGCTCGAAACATATAAGTTCGCAGCAGGCATCCGCCGGAGAAACGTCCGGCGGACGACATTCTCCCATCTGTTTACTCCCCGATTGTGAATGGACGTTCATTTCGTGAGGCATAGCTTTCTCCTTTAGCTCTCTACCCTAACACTGTGAGCCAGCTTTGGAAGGCGCCCCCGACGATTCCGTCCCCTGTGGGAGGGGCCACCCGGTACGTCCCATCAGACTGGAGCCTTGCTAGTAAATTTCCATCGACCGGCTGGCCTTTGTTATCCACGATCAAATCACATCGAACCGTGATGTATAAATCAAAGTTTCCGTGGCGTAGGCACCGCTCGGCGTAGGCCCGATCGATTTGCAACCGGAACTTCGTATGATCCGAGCTGTAGGATGTAGTGGCTGGCACAACCTCCATCTGCCCACCAATCTTTCCCCGCTCGGCATGACGGACGACAACTGCTTGAAAGGTATGTTTTGTCATCCCCTCTGTTCTGACCGGCTCGCTGAACGTCACTTCAAGAGACTTGTACGATTGCCCGTCGCCGATAAAGAACCTCATAAAATCGTGACAGTGATATTCGCTTCCATGGTGCCATCCGATGTCTTCAATTCTTGTCAATTGCTTTGTCGGTATTTTTTCGAGGAGGCACCGCAGCAGTTCGTCAAGTGTCCGGGTGCTGGGTAGAAGGATGCGATAGGTGTCGTTGTCAATCCGTTCGGTGGTGATAACTTCTGCCTGCTCATAATTCTCAATCACGGCAATTGGAATGCAGTCGGGCCATCCAGGCTTCGGACAGCATTTCGCATTCTGGTCGTAAATGTTGAGACAGTCATCGTGGCATCGATGATGCTTCGTTTCACTAATCCGTTTCCAATCGTTTGGCACCTCCCAATAGGGCTGCGCTATGATTTGGTACCCTTCGGAAATGCGATTCGGTTTCTCGGAGTTCCCATTGCACACGCATTCATCGAAAGGTGCCGGGGAGAACTCGGTCTCGCATTCGGCGTACCGCACACAGATATAAAAGGATTCTCGCGGCGGACAAGGAGGCGGCGGACATTCCGGCGAGGAGCTTTGCTTTACATCAGGTGCGGATTGCTGGTTTGGATGGTCGGAAGGTTGCGCTTCAGTCCATGTCGGTTCAGGAGGACAGGGCTCCTTTTCTTTTGGCTGTGGTTGAAGTGGTTTTGGAAGGCAGATTTCGACTTCATGACGTACCCATATTTCACGGCCACAACCATCGATGGCCATGCCGGGTTCCAATACGATCCTTTTGTCGGGACAATAGGGATGCGGCTTGACTCTCAGTCCGCAAATGATACCCCATCCATGGAGCGCAAGATGGTGCAAGCGCAACTTATCGATCAGATAGTGCTGCTCGGCTGAGAGATCGCGTTCTGTCAAGAGTTTGCCGGTATAGTAATTGTTGCGACAAAAGGGCGGGAAGTCGCACGGGACACAATCCCGTTGCCGGGCTGACACTTCGCTTGTTTGCGATTTTGAGGGCTTCGATGTAATCATGCTCTTCTCCTGTCACTATCAGTCAAGGCAGTTTCGCGGAAATGCCGATCCTTGGCCTGGGTGAGACATTCAGACTCCTCATGCTCCGCTCATCTTTGGAACAGCCCAAGATTGTGTCATAACTCAATGTGGCTACTTTGTTCAGGAGAATATGCGTGATCGCTCCAACGGCGGCGTTGACTCCCACTGTGGCCTGCACGCCCACGCGCAGCCGCGGAAAGACGGGACATAGCCACGCTTCAGTGTGCGCCGGTTTCTCTCGGTCAATGGCAGACCGAACCCGTCGCTCTGTTTCATCTTTCGTATAGGGATGAGCTGGAAAGAAAACCGAAAACATGTGCGCGCCCCAGTCAAATGGTTCCACGAACGGCTCCGGTGTACCGGTTAACCGAAACATGCCGACTTGGGAATTGGTCGTGACCTGGAACCGGTGGTAAAAGTCAGGGCTCCACAGCCTGAGAGAGCCATCCAACGGGGTGGAAAGAGACTTGGCAGCGCCGCGTGCAATGTTCCTGCCCTCTTCACTCTGAAGCACCGGCCATCGGCGTATGCGGTAATGTTCAAGAATCTTCGCAAAGCCGACTTGCGCGTAGTCACGGACCTTCTCCTCGAGCCCCACCACCGTGCCGCGGGTGGCGTGGCTCTTCGCCGCTTTCCGCAAGATGGTGCGGACAGTGTCTTCCGTCCAGGCCGGATTAAGTGGGAGGCCCATCCATGTGGCAAGCCATTGCAGGCGCCGCTGCTCAAACGTGGCGGTCTTTTCTCCGAGTCGTTGGCCCCCGTGGCCTTGGGTGTATTGCACTAGAACCGATGTCGGCGCCCCTGGCTCAAACAACTGCCATAGATTGTCTAGTTGCCGATCCAGGTTGTCGTATTCATGCTGGAAGATCGAAAGAAACCTGTCGAGAAAGAGGCGGCTTTCTTCATCTTCCTGGTATACCGCCGGCAAGTATCGCAGGTAGGAGGCGCGAGGATAGAATGCTTTGATCCGTTCGATCGATGGAGAAATCTTGCCGTTTGAACGCACCACAATCTTGAGCCACAGAAACCGTCCAGGACCACTTTGCACCAGCCAATCTGGATTGTCCTCACCCACAACCGGGCCTTCTTTCCAAACTGATGCGCGGATTTGCGCCGCAGAAGTACCGACGACCGCTGGTGCGGACTGAGCCTCGGCGGAATAGCTCGCCACCTGAATGTTGGTTCCTTCCGGCACCGCCGCGCGCAAGTCGATACGGTGCCACTGGCAGCCATCGATATGACTATCCAGCGGACCGATGATGAATTCCCGCTCACGAGCGCAGTTGTCATCCTTTTTGATCCAGGCTAACGTCCGATGCTCGGTGCCCTCATCCTTGGAGCGCATCGTCGCTATCAGATAGTCTGGCTCGATCCATGCTAAATCCAACACAGCTCCGTCAGTGCACGTCGAACTTTCATCTGTTAGATCGTATTCGACAAGCGCCCTCTTTCCCCGACTAAAAACAAGCAGACGGCCATTTCCATTCCCCACATATAATGTGCCTCCAGGATCAAATGCGACACTCCGTGGATCGTCAATCCTGGAAAGGATACCGGGTAGCGGAACGTGGGGAGAAAAGAGAACAACCTGTGACGCAGCTTCATCGAGGACGGCCAGAAGCCCATTAGGCCCCAACGCAAGTCGTGTGGGTCGCCTCAGAATGCGCTCTCCCAACATGCGAGTCCAAGATCCATCAAATGCAATTTGTTGCACACGGCCATTACCCTGATCGGCCACATAGATGGTCTGCGATTCGTCATCCGCAACGACGGCGGATGGGTACTCGAACTCCTTCGGTTCTTGCCCTGCTTTGGGATTGCCTCGAGTATCCGTTGCACCCCACACCTGTAGGAGTGCATAGGGCTCTGGGGAAAAGAGCTGCACACGATGATTGCCCGTGTCCGACACGACAATCGCACCAGAACGAAGTCTCGCCACACCGCGAGGATGACGGAACCGGCGCGGTTCAATTCCTAATCCACCGATGCCGGATATGTCTTCGACACAAATGCCCAGATATGCCTGAGACTGGTCCCGTTCCAATAATGCGTTCATCTCTGCAGGGGATCGGAATCTCACCCGTTTGACACAATTGAGCGCAGCGTCAACAACGATTATTCCGCTTCCGCATAATTCAGGCGCCATGGCGCTCGGACAGGAGAATGGGCGCTGCTTTTGGAATTGCTGCTTTGAATTCGGTCCAGATTTCGCCTGCATCAAGGATTCGCCATCTTCCGGTTTTAGAACAGGTCGTGCCTCACCGGGTAACGGCGGAAGCGCCAATGCCCCATCCTCCGGCCTGACATGCATGCCACTTCCTGGCTGATTCTGCATGTGCCAGCCGGTTACGGAGTCGAGCAGGTAATATTGGGTCATCCCGGTAGCCATCAGGTTCTATAGCTCACTTCAATTTTGTGCTCCGTGGAATAGATCACCTCATGCTCTTCGAGGTCTTGGTCAGCACAGTCTGGAATCCGCTGATCGTCGACGAAGATCTTGACGTCGTGTGCTTCGACACGCGCCACATCCTCGGTCGTCAAGATGAGCCGATAGACTTCAGAGAAATAGACCTTTTCCCCGAATGGCCACCCAGTACCGTCCGATCCGCCGGTGAGCGGATGAAAGTACCGCAAGAACCTGCTGATCAGCAGTTCGGTCAGCAATCCGATATTGGCCGTCGGCTTCGCCTGCACTCTCGCTTCGACACGGATACGCCGATACGTCGGAGGCGAGACGTAGACTTCTGTCGTCACCAACGCATGTCGCTTGAGCCATCGGGCAACCTGGGTGCAGGTATCCTCACTCGGCATTGGCTTGCGATCGAGGCCATCTGGAATCACTA
>DAISKX010000063.1:0-10648 GCA_036820725.1 Nitrospiraceae bacterium | reverse complement strand
GGGGTCGGTGAGGGGTCCCTTAGGAGGGCGAGGAAGCAAGATTGACGCTGGGAGGCCAGGCCAGGGGTTCCTCAGTGAATTGGACACCCAACTTGAACTTGCGAACAGACTGGACTATCTCGCTGAGGAAGTATGGACCAAGTTTGATCGACACCTTGATCGGATTGATAAGATGTTGAGCGGGTGAGTCGTCATCAACGTCGTCACAAAGCGCTAGCTGGAAAGCGTGACCCCTTACGCCTCACGCCTTACCCCTTACGAGATCCACAAGGAGACAAGCCGAATGAAGAGTGAAATTCTGTATCCGGGGGCATTTCCCATGGTGCGGGTGCAATTGGCTGAAGGTGAGACGGTGAAAGCCGAATCTGGAGCAATGGTCGCCGCGTCACCGACGATCGACATCGAAAGCAAGATGGAAGGTGGATTCTTAGGCGCCTTATCCCGAAAAATGCTCACGGGAGAGAAGTTTTTCTTTCAGACGTTGCGCGCGAGTCGCGGGGCGGGTGAAGTGCTGTTGTCGCCGACGGTCCCTGGTGAAATCGTGATCATGGACCTGGATGGGGTCAACGAATATATGGTGCAGAAGGATGGGTTCCTCGCCGGGGCTGAAGGCGTCAAAATCGAAAGTCGTATGCAAAGCCTGACGCGCGGCTTGTTGGGCGGGGAGGGGTTTTTTCTCCTCAAAATCGGTGGAACCGGTCCGTTGATTTTGAACAGTTTCGGCGCCATTCATAAGGTCGAGCTGAAACCGAACGAAGAATATATCGTCGACAACAGTCATCTCGTCGCCTGGACGACGACCACCACATACAACATTGAGAAAGCGTCGTCCGGATGGATAGCCAGCCTGACGTCGGGGGAAGGACTGGTTTGCCGGTTCCGCGGCCCCGGCGTCGTTTATATTCAAAGTCGTAATCCCCGCAGTTTTGGGAGCTGGATTAGACAATTCATCCCGGTCTCCGAATAGCATGACGCTGAAAAGCGCTTCCGTCATTCGTCAATCCCCATTGGTCAATCGATGATGCAGAATCTCCGGCTTCGTGTCCTTACGAATGACACTTGACGCTTGATGACTTCCTATGACGTCTCTGCCCAATGCCCTCTGTTTTGGTGAAGGTCTTCCTGCAACCGGGATCCCATGTCATGTCGAGGTGACGCCCGAGGGTCTTCGTGTCACTGCGAAAGATCAGGCACGTCCCGAGGAACAGGTTCCATATGCCGGGATGGTGGTTGCGGCAGGTGGCCTTGATCACGATTATTTCATGGTGAGTTGGGGCGCCGGCGCTTCCGCAGGGACGTTATATTTGAAGGATCCCGCACTCATTGTCGCATTTCGACGCTGTGCCCCATCCGATCTGACCGCGAATCTCGAACGCACGGCCCGGCAGGTCCGGCGCTCCCGCCGGCAGCACAGAACGATCTGGGCAGTCGCCATAGGCTTCCTCGTGGGGCTTGGACTCTTTTTCTGGTTTGGATCGGATCTGCTCGTGCAGTGGGCCGTCAAACGAATCCCAGTCGAATGGGAAGAAAAACTGGGAGCGGTGGCCTACCGGGAGGCACTATCGGGCAAAGTTGTCGTGAAGGAAGGGCCTGCTGTCGAGGCCGTTCAGGAAATGACCCGGAGATTGACGACGGCCATCGTGGACAATCCGTATAAATTTGAGATGTCGCTGGTCTCACACGATGTCGTGAACGCCTTTGCCTTGCCGGGCGGTCGTGTGGTCGTGTTCACCGGCTTGCTCAAAAAAGCGGAAAGCGGCGAAGAAGTGGCCGGCGTGCTGAGTCACGAAATCAGTCATGTGCTGGAGCGGCACGGAGTCGAACGCATCGTGAAACAGTTGGGCCTTGTGGCGGTGGCGGCAATTCTATTCGGAGATCAGCAAGGACTGATCGGCCTGGCTCAACAATTAGGTGTGGAACTGCTGACCTTGAGGTTCAGCCGAGAACAGGAGACCGAGGCAGATCTCGTCGGGCTCCACTTGCTGTCTGACGCGAGGATTGCGCCGGATGGGATGATCCGGTTCTTTGAGCGCCTTTCGGACAAGGATAAGGATCACGTCGAATTGTTTTCGACTCACCCCATGAGCACCATCCGTGCGGCGCGGCTCAAGGGGGAGATCGGATTAATTCCCAAGCGGGCTTCCGAACCGTTTGGGTTTGATTGGACCAAAGTTCAGGCATCGATTGACCGGCAAACGGTCACGAAGTAATGGCTGACTGATGAAAATCGGCGTCATCTCGGACACCCATGGACTGTTGGATGAAGCGGTTCTGCCTTACTTTGAGGATGTCGAGCATATTCTGCATGCGGGCGACATCGGTCGCCTCAGTATCGTCGAGCGACTTAAACTTATTGCCCCGATAACCGCCGTCTCAGGAAATGTGGACGGATTCGAAGAAAGCGGGTTTCCGCGAGAGAAGGTCATCGATCTGGGCGGACGGCGGATCGCGCTCTGTCATCGATTGTATGAAGGGGGTACTATGACCAAAGAAGGGCGTGCATTCCTGGAGCGCGTGCAACCCGATGTGTGCGTGTTCGGACATACCCATCAACCTATCGCCACCTGGTGGAATGGCACGCTGCTGTTCAATCCCGGTTCGGCCGGACCAAAACGGTTCTCATTGCCGCGTGGGATAGGATTGCTCCTTATTCATGACCGGACTATCGAACCGGCGCACATCGTCCTTCCGGACCGAGCGGCGAGCATTCGTGCGTAACGCACCTGGTATGCAAAATTGATCTTCTTTAAGGCCACCCCATTGGCTATAATTCGATTCACGGTCGATAAGGAGTGACCGTCGATGGGGAGTGAATCTCAATCATCTCTTAACCAGGAGGACTTATGCTGAGACATGTCATGATACTCGCAGGTGCGCTCGTAGTTGCGACGAACGCCGGATTGGCATTTGCCGCCAACCCGGATACCGGCCCCGGCTGCGGTCTCGGGAAATTGGCATGGGCCGATTTCAAGAACCAGAAGAACATTGCCCCGCAGGTCTTAATGGTCACGACGAACGGCACCGGAATGAACACCTTTGCCATCAGTTCGGGGACTTCGGGCTGCACCAACGATGGGCAGGTCTGGGCGGAGCATAAGGTAGGGGTTTTTGCTTCGATGAACTTTGAAAATCTCTCCCAAGAAATGGCGCAAGGCCATGGTGAGCACCTGACATCACTTGCCACGCTGATGGGTGTTCCAGCGGAACGTCAAGAAGCATTCTTTTCCATGACACAAGAGCGTTACACGGCGCTAATCCAACAAGGGGAAGCATCACCGGCCGCGTTCGTCAAAGCCCTGAATGACGCCATCGCCCAAAATCCCGTCCTCGCGCAAGTCTCCTCCCGCTGATGACCGTCGAAAGGGTTTCAGTCGTGAGGCTGAAGCCCTTTGTCTTTTCTCTCCTTGCCCGTACATTGTGAAACTGTTCTTCGCCACCTTGGTCTGGTCCTTCAGTTTCGTCGCAGGCGGAGGGGCGGAGGAACCGTTCAGGAACTCGTATGCAGACGAACTCGTCTCTCGGGCTTCTGCAATGAGATTGTCCGAGGAGCGTGAGTGGCATCTTCTCTTGCACTATCGGGCCAATCTCTTTGAGGGCTATACCAGCGAGCAGGACGAGCCGGGGTTTTTCATGTCCCCGGATGGAAAGACCGATCCGGCTGCTGAACTCGCCGCCACGTTGAGGCAATTCTTCTCGGCTGAGATCGTGGGACGCTCCAAACAGCCAGCCCAATGTGCCTTCATCGCGCGGTACCATTGGCTGAAGGAAAGACTGTCGTTCGATGATACGAAGCTTACACCGGCGCAATGTGAGCGATTCGAACGCTGGTTCGCGGAATTCGATACCGAGGCCATCTCGTTGATCTTTCCGTCGGCGTTCATGAACAACCCGGCCTCGATGTTCGGCCACACCTTTCTTCGATTGGATCAACGGGGGCAAACCGAGCAAACCAGAATTCTCGCCTACACGATCAATTTTGCCGCGGAGGTTCCGCCAGGGAGAAATCTGGATTATGCCATTCGGGGAATTTTCGGCGGGTACCGCGGCTATTTTTCCACCATTCCGTATTACATCAAAGTGCTCGAATACCGCGACATCGAGAATCGGGATATCTGGGAATATCGGCTCACCTTCACGCAGGACCAGATTCGTCGGCTTCTGATGCACGCCTGGGAAATGGGCAATGCCTCCTTCGATTATTTCTTCCTTAAGGAAAACTGTTCCTATCATCTGCTGGCACTCCTGGAATATGCCGATCCCACCTTGCGTTTGACCGATCAGTTTCTGTTTTGGACCGTGCCGGCGGATACGGTGCGTCTGATCACCAAACAGCCTGGGCTGGTCGGCGATATCGCGTACCGGCCATCGCGCGGCACGCTGATTCGTCGAAAGCGCGAACAGCTGTCGACGTCGGAACAGAGGCTCGTTCGTCGTCTCGTGGGAGATGTGTCGTTGGTCCGATCGTCCGATGACCTCAAAGCCTTGCCGATCAACCGTCAAGCGTTCGTGTTGGACGTCGTCTCGGACTATCTTCGATACAAAAGCGAATCTGACAAATCCGAACAGTCTCCCTATCGGGAGCAGAACCGAACGGTCCTGGCAGCTCGAAGCAGCCTGCGGATTCCGTCTGAGAATCTCTCCATCCGACCCTTTGCGAAACAGCCCGAGGTCGGACACAGCACCTCACGGGCGAGTGTGGGAGGAGGGTGGCGGAATGACGATACCTTCGAGGAACTCACCGTTCGAGTGGGATATCACGATCTCCTTGATCCGGAGCCAGGCTATACACCGGGAGCGCAAATCGAGGTCGGCTCGGTGAGTCTGCGACATTATAATCGTGCGGATCAGACACGGGTGGAGCGAGCGACCGTCCTGAATATTCTGTCTCTTGCCCCCATGGATTCTCTCTTCATGTCCCCGTCGTGGAAAGTCAACCTTGGCATGCAGACAATCCGGCATAACGGATGTCAACTGTGCAGCAATTGGAATTTCAACACCGGAGTGGGGGCATCGGCAGAGACGAATCTTCTTCGGCGCGAGGTGTATTTTGCCTTTGCCGAAGCCGACGCCAACCACAGCCGGGCGTTCGATGAAATTCATCGCATTGGTGGGGGAGGAACTATGGGGATGTTGGCAGATCTGACCGAGCGCTGGCGGATTTTGCTCTCGACGAGCTACTTACGGTATGCCCTCGGAGATAAGTCGGATGATTTTCGCTGGTCGGTGGGACAACGCTACACGCTGGCTCAGAATTGGGCGCTGCGGCTGGAATACAACCACCGGGACCACGACAACGACGTGCTCTTTACCGTGCAGGCGTTTTTCTAACGACTGCACGGCATCCTTGCCCATTATGGGATCGGAGGCGAAGGATGTAACGAAGAGACAGAACCGGGTACTGCAGCAGGTATTGTGGATGAGGCTTGAAGCGTCACCGCTACTTTGTCTGGGTCGATTGTGTATCCTCCGCCGCTTAGGACATCAACCAGGAATCCGATGATGCCACCAAACAGCACATTACCGGCCATCCACAATGAAAGTTTGCTATCTACGGAAGTCTGTGATTCCTCATATCCTTCTTTCGATACGAGAATCCTATGAGCCTGTTTTCGTTCGACCTTCAGGGCAATAGGGGTCACACCTCGTTCGGTGCCGTCGACCACGACTTTCGCTCCAGAGGGCTCTGATATCACATTCAGTTCCTCAGTCCCACCGAGATGAACAATCGTCGCGCATCCGGAGACCAACCCTGAAACCCCCACAAATAGAAGCATCAAAATTACGCGTGCCGTGTATATGTACATGGTTCCTCTTTTAGTTTGCGTTGCAGCCTCTGAGTCAGCGTCTATCCCTGGCGCTGCAGCTTCAATAAAACTAGCAGACATACGAGTGTCGTCAAGCACGGCTAGTCCCCTCCGATCTCTTCTTTCTCTTTGTAGATCATCGTTCCCATTAACATGATCTCCGCTGTACGGAAGGTGCTTATAGTCGTAAGGCGCGGAATGCATCAATCATACTGAAGAGCGGCGGACGTCATACAAAAGGAGGAAGCAAGGGCGGGCACTGAAAGTGAGCGTTCCTAACTCCTTACGTAGTTGTGGGGGTGTATTCTACGGGTTAAGAAACCAAGGCCATGTTTCTTGACCGGTTGGCACGGCCTGCTACCTTTAAAAAGGCATCAAGTGGTTTTTGCAAATGGAGGACGTAATGCGCGCGCTTGGATTCATCGTTTTCGTTGGGCATGATTGGGGGTGGTGTTGTATTCGATCGGCCTACGGTCTGGGCCGACGAAGTGCCGAATGCTCAAGTTTCCCACACTGAAAAGAGAAAGACTGAAATCTACATTAGCCCTTACTTGCTAGGCACGATGCCTCTCGATAAAAATCTGTCGGAAGATGGAAATGGTTTTGCGACTCAGACATATCGGGGAACGAACCTCAAGAGTTCGGTCGGGGGAGGTCCAAGGTCGGTGCCTATCCGGGATTCACTGGTGGAGTTATCGGCTTGGAAGGAGAATTTTTCGGGCATGGCGGCAAACTCAAGACTCCGGACGGCGCCTTTCCAAGTGCAGATGCGAAATTGACCGTGCTGAATGCCATGCTCAATGTACTCGCTCGGTATCCTGGGGATATCCTCCAACCGTACATCGGGGCGGGTGTCGGATTTTCACTGGCGACCCTGGGCGACCTGAATCTACAATCTTCTACAGGCACATCGACCGGTAAGGCACGTGATGCGTTCTTCGCGTATCAATTCTTGGCCGGAATGCGTGCTTACGTCGGCAAGAAGATCTACTTATTCGGTGAATACAAATATTTCGGCTCGACCTACAAGTGGGAGAGCGAGATTTCAGGTGGCGGGTCTGGTCCGGACACATCGTTGAACTTTCGAACACACATTGTTGCCGCCGGACTTGGCGTCTCTTTCTAATTCGTGCCAACTCAGAACTAGTCAGCACTACTGCTTATAGTATTCCTCCCTTCCCCGATCAGCTCCGTCCTTTTGCGTACAGCTGCTGGTTGACAACTCTCCAAGGCTTACCTATACTCGGCGCAATCTGAATCCGACATGGTGGGAATCGTTGACGTGTTCATTCACTGTAAACCTCGAAAGGGAGGAATTATGAGGAAGCTGACCGTTCTGTTTTCTTTGACCCTGATCACCGCGGCGTACCTCAGCCTGACCGGTTGCATGATCGTCGATTCTCCAATGAGGGGTGCCTTCTACACCGAAGCCAAGTATGGTGATCTGGCAACCATTCATCCCAGCGCCACGAAGGAAGGCAAAGCCTGCGGCCAATCTATCCTCGGTTTGGTGGCTACCGGTGATGCGAGCGTAACCGCGGCCAAGGCGGCCGGAGGAATTACCACCGTCGCGTCGGTTGATCATACGGCCAAGAATATCTTGGGGATCATCGGCGAATGGTGTACGGTCGTAAAGGGTAGCTGATTTCGCAGAAAGATTCGTGAGGAAGGGTCTTTGGGATCGTCTCCCAAAGACCCTTTTTTATTATGTGATGACGATCGCCAAAGGAACATATGCGGACTCCTTGGCACTGTTCATTGTTGTCCTGGCGGCGGCGTTCTTCAGTACTATGTGCTTGGCAGGCCGAGCTTCTGCGGCGGAATTCGGCGATATCGAATTGAGCTTCTATGCGCTCGGCAGCTGGCCGCGGGACGAGCCGATCTTCAATCAAGGGACCACTGTTCCCGCTTCGGTCAAGAGTAGTTTTGGCGGAGGCCTGAAGGTCGGACTCTTTCCTCATTTCACCAACCGGATAATCGGTGTCGAGCTGGACTCCAGTGCACACGGAGGAGCCATCTCGTTTCAAAACCTGGCGAACGGTCGCAACAACGGGACCGCTCGCTCGAACATGCTGGTTGCAAACTCGATGGTCAATCTCGTATTCCGTTATCCCGGAGAAACGGTGTTGCCTTATATCGGCATAGGCGGAGGATGGAGCCATGGAGTCCTCCTGAATCCCAATATCGCCGGTCGAGCAGATCAAGATTTTGAGTCTGCGCGGGCCTTCGCCTATCAAGTTCTGGCAGGGACGGAGGTGATGCTGTCACAGAAGGTTTTTCTCTTCGGAGAGTATCGGTACTTATCCGCCAACTATCATTGGGAAGGCCTGGCCTTGGATTTTCGGGCTCACTATGGCGTCGCAGGATTCGGTCTTCGATTTTAGCCCGCATGATTCATGATGGCCTCTGCTCCAATCGCCTCTATGGCCGCTCTCTTGATGTGTTATAGTTTCCAGTCCGCCTCGGCATTCCTACCATGAGCCTACTCGACCGGATCTTCGTCTACCATCCTTACGCATGGGAAGAACGGAATTGGGCCAGGATGAGCGGTCTGCCCTTGGAAGACGTCTGGTTCAAGTCTGCAGATGGCACCAAGCTATTTGGATGGTATGTCGAGTCCACCTCGGCCACACCGGTTCTACTCTGGTGTCATGGCAATGCAGGGAACATCACACACCGGTTGGAAAATTTGCGGGAACTGTATCGGATCGGTCTCTCCGTGTTCCTGTTTGACTATAGAGGGTACGGAAAAAGTGAGGGTGTGCCGTCGGAGGACGGTCTGTACATGGATTCGATGGCCGCCTATGAGCATCTGACCCAGACGCGTCATATTCCGCGTGAACGTGTCGTCATCTTCGGCCGGTCGCTCGGCGCAGCCGTGGCAGGAGAAGTGGCTGCGAAAAAGCCGGCCTCCTGCTTGGTACTTGAAAGCTGCTTCCTCTCCATAGAAGCAGTGGCCAAGCACTATTATGGGGGACTGCCGGTGCATTGGCTGCTCAGTTCGTCGTTCCGGCTGGGCGACCGATTGCCGCACCTCTCCCTTCCAAAGCTCTTCGTCCATGGCGGCCGTGATGAGATCATTCCTCTTGCATTGGGTGAGCAGGCATTTCACGCGGCGAAGCCACCCAAAGAATTCTATGTCGTGAAAGGGGCGGACCATAATGACGTCCCCTCTGTGGGTGGCCGTGCCTATTTTTCCAAACTTCGCGAGTTTATCTTGAAAGCAGCTCGTAGCTAAGAGCATGGTGCTTGTCCATAAATCTTCATTTTGTCTGGCGCCGCGGGAGGCGCGTGTTATCTTGTGTGCTGAGAGATCTGGATTGGAAGGCGAGGTACAATCGCTCTCCGATAGATTCGACAGATAGGGTACATCAACTCGTGGATGTGTACTGCCCTTTGCTAGTTGATTTCGTCAGATAACTCCCAAATCAGCACCATAACGCACAATATCCGGACGTTTGCGAATCCCCCGTTCTGCCATGCTGTCAGAATCCTGGACCTATACGAAGCTACCGGCAAGGGTACATTGGGAATTGAGAATGATGTGGCACCTAGAGAATACCGCATCAGCAGTGGAGTGGGGGCTACGAGTACCTCCTACGCAGTTTTTCTATACGTATGACAATGTTCCGGGCGATGGAGCCTTACTCACTTCATGCAGTTCATCCGAGATTGTCACGGAAATAGAGGCTCTAGAGGTGGCGGGACTTCAGCCATTCTGGTAAAGTGCGGCGGTTTTGGCGTGTCCGTTCCTTGCGACCGGGATACGTACTGACGGCACATGATCAAGGAGGCGTCGTGCGCGTGAAGAGTCGGTTGGGTTTGGCTGGGCTGGTTCTCAATCTTTGTGCTGTAGTAGGTCTGGGTGGATGCTCGATCCTGGACTCATCGACCGTAACAACTGGCCCCGCCACAGCTCGGCAGATTCTGATTCTCGATACAGCGGATGATCTGTTGGTACAGCCATCGCAGCCTATATTGGAGATCGCACAACGTAATCCCCCATCGGCAGCCAAAACCCCGGATCCTAAAGAGGACGCTCCGCCGATGGACCAGGACTTTTATGATCCGTTTGCGAAGGAAGACGAAGGGGGTGCCGAGGAAGACTATGACCCATGGGAACCTTTTAATTCCAAAATATTTGAGTTTAATCGACAGCTCGACAAATGGGTTCTGAAACCGGTTGCGCAAGGATATAATTTTGTCATGCCCGACCGTCTTCAAGTCGGGGTCCATAATTTCTTTTATAATGTTCGCTTCCCGCCGCGCTTCTTCAATAATCTCTTCCAAGGGAAATTAAAGGGAGCCGGTATCGAAGTCGGTCGATTTCTCATTAATACGACGGCCGGGGTGGGCGGATTTATCGATGTCGCCGAACGGATGGACATGACAACACCGGAGGAGGATACGGGACAGACGCTGGGATTTTATGGAGTCGGTCCCGGTCCTTATCTTGTGGTACCGTTTCTGCCGCCTTTCACGGTCCGCGATTTTGCCGGGTACTTCGCCGACATCGCGTTGAATCCGATCAATTGGCTGGTCCTTCCCATCATCGAAGTGGACGGTGTTCCGTCGGCGATTTCCCATCCGAACCGGGATACGACCACTATCATCCAACTCAGTACGCGGGTCGGAGATATTGTGAATGAGCGGTCATTGAGTCTGGAAAAGTTTCAAGGAGTTGAAGAAGCGACCCTCGATCTCTATGCCGCAGTGCGGAACGCCTACCTTCAGAGCCGGCAGAAGCAGATACGGCAGTAGACTATGAAGGATGAGGAATGCTGAATGCACTAGTGTTGCGTCCCGGAAATACGTTCACAAAGTCGGCGGACCTTGGCCAGGAT
>DAISKX010000062.1:0-10679 GCA_036820725.1 Nitrospiraceae bacterium | reverse complement strand
GCCCCAGGCTTTCTTCAGCTGCGCGGCATGCATGGGTCAGTAGCAGGTGGACACCCGATACAACCAGAAATTCGGTCTCAGTCTGGCACTTCATGTGCACGGATATGTTTAGCGAACACGCTGGACGGGATTCCTGGACGGAGGCTATACCTTTATCGGAGATCCGGAGGACGTCGAGTTTCGAAACCAATGGTGGTAAGACATCGGAGAGGGGATACGATGTGAATAAGAAATGGAATCTCAGCCCCGTATTATGAAGAATACCGAGCCTTTGTGACCACCGTGACAATGCATGCGACTTGCTTTTCTCCGCTTTAGTCAATCCGACCTCTGGCCTCCGCGTACCGGATCCTTCATGGTGGGCCTCTCGAACGGTGCCCCAAACTATGGACTTACGTCCGGGCTGAGCTATCGGTTTTAGCGATCAATCTCCCTTCGTCGTCCATCAAATAAGGTAGTGATAAATTCTCGCTTCTGAAATAGCGCTTAAGACGGCACAAAAACAGTCGACGCATTGTGACGAATTTTGTCACTCCTCCAGGTTAAAAAAGCTCGCTTTGGTGCATTGCCAAATCCCAATAATAATCCATATTTCAATATTTTCAAGAATAGTCTCTCACTCGCAGATCGGCATAACCTTTGCTCCCCCCATCTGCCATGCATCCTAAGACTGCATTATGCATACGCTTTCTCCGGAAGTCAGAGGGGGGATTTTCTCTCATCGAACTCCTCATTGTGACCGCCATCATCGCCATCGGGACAGTCCTGGCAGCACCAAATTATCTACGCTGGAATAACCAACATCAGCTACGTCAAGCCGTTACCGAGGTCCATAGTCAGCTTATGTATGCACGGATGGCAGCGATGAATCGGAATGCTGCGACCAGGGTTACCTTGGCCGTCTCGGGAGGACGGGTCTTTATTAGTATTACGGATGATGGCTCGGGCGCAGTGGTAATGGCACCTACGCCATTCATGCCCGGTGTGTCGAACGTGACTGGAGGGCCGATTGTATTTTCCCCCTTAGGATTAAGAATTAGCGGCACTGTGGGGACAGCTCAGAATATGACATTCGCGAACACGAGTGGCCTCCAGTACGGGATGAAGGTCACTCCGAGCGGGAAGGCTACTTGGTGTATGAGCCCGGCCTGCACCTAGCGATGTTGATTACTGTGA
Organism: Nitrospiraceae bacterium; assembly: GCA_036820725.1. Lineage (GTDB taxonomy): Bacteria > Nitrospirota > Nitrospiria > Nitrospirales > Nitrospiraceae > DASSBQ01. The sequence continues at coordinate 9,503 of DAISKX010000062.1, read as the reverse complement.
GTAGGGCTATGGCAAGCGTCCCCAAAAATCAACAGGGGTTTACGTTAATCGAAGGGATGCTGGCAGCAGTATTTCTAGGTGTCGGGCTACTTGCGATGTCGGGCATGCAGGCAGTTTCCTTGGGACGAAACGTGGACGCCAATGAGTTAACGCGGGTGACAAATCTGGCAGCGGAAATGATGGAGCGTATTCAATACAACCGAATGAATGCCTCCCAATACAATGGTATCGATACGAGAGCCTCGACGCCTTGTTCCCAGGATGCAGTTACCCAGTCAATGTCACGTGGAGACTGTCTCCAATGGGATGCATTACTCGATACTCAGCAGGGCTTTACCGATTTGCAAGGGCTGGTGACGGTTAGTACCGCCTCGCCAGCCATTCCATTACTCAATCAATCCATTGTCACCATCCAGATGAACTGGACTGGATCAGTCAACAACGGGAGCATTGTGCGTCGGCCCAAGAGAGTCACTTTAACTGGTATGGTCGCTCCAGAGTGAAAGGCGAGATGAGACAGAGGGTTCCCATGACAACGTCGTTCAGGCAGCAATGCGGCTTCACGCTGGTCGAAATGATGATCGCTGTTGTCGTGACGATGGTCGTGGTAGCCGCAGGGTTTACGATCCTTACCACAACGACGCGTGCGACGCGAGCGAATGATCAAGCCGTGGGTACCCAGCAAAACGCCAGGGTTGCCATTGAATTACTTACGCGAGATATCAAAGTAGCGGGCTTCGGTTTCGTTAGTACGGTTGGCGCGTGTTCCGCAGCGATCGTACCCAACGATAACAATCCGGCAGGCACTGATTCAGGACCGGATCGAATCTCGATTGTAGTACCAAGAACGAGAGAGTCTTCCCCTGCATGGACCCTCGCCCAAATAGCCAAGGATGGTTTCAATACCATTACTTTGCAGAACAATGGGGTACAGTCCATGATTGACTCAGGACTCGTAACCGATTCCGTCGTGTCTTTGAATGGTGCTGCAACAGGAACTGTAAGCTCATCATCAACGGGAAGTAATACGATCACACTTCAAGCGCCGAGTGGCACAACAGTGGCAGTACCGAGTCCTGCTGTTTTTGCAGTGGGGACACCGGTGTATTTGCTTGAATGCGTCACCTATCAAGTGATCCGTCCTCCAGACACGAATAATGTGTGTGGCGGAACCGCGCCCTGCCTGGTGCGTGGTGTCACGCCTGGATTGAATTGCGATATTGCCAGTAGCCCATGCGGTCCCGTGGTCGACGGCATCGAGGATTTGCAATTGGCCTATGCCTGTGACGGCTGTGTATCTGCGATTAATGCTGGAATTCCTGACCGTATGATCGACGATCGCAACGGCACCAATTCCTTCGATAGCGGAGACTTTGTGACTGATTCGAACTGGACGACTGCGCCGTTGCTGCCTTCCAGTATACGGCTTGTCCAAATCACGGTCGTCTCACGCCAGTCGAGCCGGGACCAAAGCAGCAGCGAACTGACACGTGCGATGACAATGGCTGGTCCCGTTCAGGTCAGCGATCACGATCCCACTCAAGACGGCGCGTATTACGACGCAGCGACCTATCAGCAATATCGACGCCGCACGCTAACACGCACTGTCGAAACGAGAAATATCGGACAATCCTAGCACTAATCATGCGTGACGAAGAGTACACCAGGACAATCGTAAGACGGATACATAATCAGAAAGGCATTGCCTTTCTAACGGTCCTCATGTTGCTCCTCATTCTAACTGTCTTAGGAGTTGGAGCAATTACGGTCACGAGTTTTGAAAATCGGATCGCCGGGCTTGTGAGGACAACCGAAAGCGCGGCGACAGCCGCGGAGTCATGCGTAGGATCCGGGGTAAATGTTATTCAGCAGACACTGGATCAAGGCCAGGTGCCGGCAGAAACCCTTCAGAGTGCAACCCCACAAGGTCCCGTGCCTAGTGCCAACAAAGCTACCTTGGAACAGGAAATCATGGGGCAGTCTGACAACAACGTCGACACGACGAGCTCGAATCCCGCGAATTTGCAATATTCGCTTGCTAGCTTTTCTGTGACCGGCGATATCGATCGACTTTATGCAAAGCCCAAGGTGGGCAGTGGGCTACAGCAGAACGCAGCCTATGACGGGATTGGTGCCGGAGGCGGAGCCGGGGGTATCGATATTATGTATCGGGTAGATTGCGTCGCGACGAACTCGGCCACCGGAACGACCAGTCGAGTGACCGCTATCTACGCCTGCGCAATGAACGGAGAAATGTGCCAGAAACGTTTCTGATCTTACGATGAATACAAGTCGAGACAGGTCTCTCTGGACATCGTGCCATGGTGCTGAGGCATAACGCATCACGGGGAGGAGATCCATGAAGACGAAGAAACAACAGGCGATCTGGAAGAAGACAGCCTTCGCGGCCATCCTGTTGGCTCTTGTCGGACAAGGCAAGCCAGATTTCGTGTCTGCGCAGAATATGGCGGACTATACCGCACTTCCGATCTTCTTAAACCAGACGGTCCCCCCTAATGTATTGTTTCTCGTCGATATGGGCAATCCTACCCTGGAAGCTGCTTATAGTGGGACGAATCACAAATATTTCATCTCGTTTAAAGCAGGTACGGCGACATCTAGTCTCTATGCAGCAAACGTCACGGTCAATAGCCAGACGGGGGATGACCTTGTCGCGGTAAACAATAGCGGTGCCGCGATTACTGGGGCGACGGCGACAGCTCCGGCAGATACCTTTGACCCAACCAAACAATACTACGGAGCATTTGACCCGAAGCGTTGCTACACCACTGATTCCAATAGCTTCAATTATGGATCGACGAAAACCACGGTTTCCGAAGCTTGTGGGAACGCTCTTTGGGACGGGAATTTTCTCAATTGGCTGGCAATGCGAAAGAAGGAAATGATTTATCAGGTGGTAGTGGGGGGGAAACCGATACCAGCCCAGGCGAATGCCGACGGGACCGCCAATAATATCAATGGCGAAACAAAAACCGGCGAGAATGGGAGTACTGCTTCGTGTAGCAACAACTCCAATAGTTGCTGGCGTTATGTCAAGTTCGTTCCCTCAACCATCCTCTGGCCGACTGGTAGCACGGCTCGTGTCCCAACCTCTTTGCCGGTCGCGACCGTGAACCTTTCGGGCGGGGGGACCATCAATTCCGGAATTTTTTTCGGCGTGGGGGATGGGAAAATCTACATCAATGATGATGCGACAGCCAGCCCGTTCGATACCGCTTCCGGCAATAAATACTCAATCGAAGTCGATCTCACGACCGAGCCGAACACACCGGCAGGGGCTGGAACGCAAACCGTTTGCCAAACAGGTGACCCTGATGGTGCATCGGGTGATCCGAACTATGCAGGTCATTTGGCCTGTTACAAACGAGAGCGATCGCTCGGGCTGTTCCAAAAGATGCGGACCGATAATATGCATGTGGGCGTCATGTTCGTGAACGCCGATACGGGCAAGGGAGGGAGTCTACAATTTTCGTACGATGAGGCCTTCAATCCATCGGACGTCACGGGTATACGAAATGAGCAAATCGAAGCCAATTCTCCTATTTCTGAAGCGTTATACGAAGGACTCTGTTTGTTCCGCAAAAGTCAGGGTCCCTGTTACAGCAACAGCGGAAGTTGGTCGACCGGATATGACTCCAGTGTTGGTGTGGTGAGCGATCCCTTCTACTTTGCCAGCATGAATTCGATGGTGCAGTGCTGCAAAAGCTTCGTCTTGATGATCAGTCCCGGCATCGGAGTACTCGATGGTGATGCGCCGGATATCCAATCCCCTTTTGGGAATCTGTTTACCGGGACAAACATAGGGGTAGTCAGCAGTGGGTCGGCGGGCGATCGGTTGGATGACGTTGCCTTTTATGGGAAGACGCACGATCTCCGAAGCGATCTGTCGGGAACACAGAACGTAACCTTCTACGCGGTCAATGCGATGGGAGGCTCTACCGGAGCCACCCTCTTATCCTCTGCAGCCATGTATGGAGGGTTTGAGGATCGGAACAATAACGGGACACCCGATGTCACAGGCCAACCCTGTATCTATCCCACGGGATCGAATCTTGGAAGCGGGCCTGGATCCAGTAGTGTGGAATGGGATGTCGACAAAGATTGTGTGCCGGACACGTACTTTGATGCCTCAGAAGGTCGCAATCTGGAAGAGGAGATCAATAAGGCCATCGCGGCAATTCTGGCACAAGCGGCTTCTGGAACCTCGCTGTCGGTATTGGCGACCTCTGCCACCGGCGAGGGGGCGGTCTATCAAGCCTTTTTCTACCCGGAAACATTCGAGAAGGACACAAAAGTCACTTGGACCGGGTATGTCCAGGGGCTCTTCCTGGATCCGTTCGGGCAGCTCCGGGAAGACCGGAGTACGGGGGGTACCGGAAATCCAGATGGAGCGCTTGTATACACTGACGACAACATCGTTGTGACTCGGCTCAATTCTGACGGAGACGTGGTGGCCGATCGGTACCACAGCAACAGTAGCGGCCAACCTACCGGCGCGGCTTACGATACCAATGTGCCGTTGCGACAAATGCAGGGACTCTGGGAAGGCGGGAAGAAACTGGCCTTGCGGAACGCAGGTTCAAATCCTCGAAAGATCATCACCTGGATTGACCTCGACAATGATCATGTGGTCGGTCCCGGGAAAGATCCGTTGGGGCAAGCGGATGGAGCTCATACCACGACCGGAGAAACGAGACTCTTCACCACCGCCAGCAGCGCAGCTCTCTCACCTTATCTTCGAGCTGATGCAACTGGAACCTATACGGCTGACAATATCATCAATTTTATTCGTGGCGAACATGTCACGGGAATGCGCGACCGCCGGCTCACGATTGATGGATCCCTGGTCCCCTGGCGTCTTGGAGATGTCGTCCATTCCACCCCGACGATCGTCGGGCCGCCACGGGAGCGTTTCGATGTGCTGTACGGTGATGCCGCCTACCAGAAATTCTTTCAGCGATGGAGGTCTCGCAGGCAGATTGCATACGTTGGAGCCAATGACGGAATGCTTCATGCGTTCAACGGAGGCTACTACCACCGAGGCGATGATCCGAGCACGGGCAGCGTCATAGAACATGGGTGGTTTACGCGAAATCCTACCGACAACTCGAGTGGACCGGAGATGGGGGAGGAGCTGTGGGGATTCATCCCCTATGAGTTGTTACCGCACCTTCGATGGTTAACCCAAACTGATTATACCCATGTGTATTACGTCGATTTGAAGCCCAAAGTTACAGAGGTCAAGATTTTCACAGAGGAAACGCCTTGCGGAGGTGGGACGACACCGACCGCTGCGGGCTGCATCCATCCAGGTGGATGGGGCACGATCCTGATTGGAGGATTTCGATTTGGTGGAAGTTGCGGAGCATGCAGTGGAGCAGGCGCAGGCGGAACAGGTGGCGGGCCAACCATGACGGTGAACATCAGTGGGACAAATCGCAACTTCTACAGTGCCTACTTTGTCTTGGATGTGACCGATCCTGACGCAGAGCCCAAACTGCTGTGGAGTTTTTCATCCTCAAATCTGGGGTTGACCACTAGCTATCCGACCGTGGTGCGCGTGAATCCAGCTTCAGCCTCTAAGAATGATCATACGAATGCTAAATGGTATGTGGTCTTTGGCTCCGGTGCAACCGGCTATAACGGTGGGTCGGCTCAAACAACTAAATTCTTTGTGGTCGACCTTTCGACTGGAGCCACGGCTTCTACCGGGGTGTGGAATGCACTCGTGACCTCTATGCCTGTCGGGTCGTTGAACGGCTTCATGGCGGATCCGGTGACATTGGATAAGGATTTAGATTTTCGTTCTGATGCCGTCTATGCTGGCCGAACGCTCGACGATAACAATATGTCCACTGCTTGGGTTGGCAAGATGTATCGACTTACGATCAACACATGTTCTGCTCCCTGTTCGCCGACTGCTTGGGGGATTGCTTCTGGTACCAACCGAGTCCCCACAGAACTGCTTGTGGATTTTAGTATTGGTGGAACCAATACAGCACTTGGGCCGATTACCAGTTCGGCGACAGTCGGACTGGACGACGTGGGAAATGTGTGGGTCTATTTTGGGACGGGTCGATACCTTAGTACAGCGGACAAGAGTAACAGCGAGCAACAGTACGCTTTCGGCGTAAAAGATTCGGTGATGCGAGGATCGTCCGCCTGTTCGCAGAGTTCTGTAAGTGCCTGTGAAGACGATGATCTGCTTGACGTTTCGACGGCGATTGTTTGCGTTAGTTGCGCAAGTGGTACGCAAGTACAGAATGTGCCTGGCGCCACCACATTTCCCGCGCTCGTCGATACCGTGCAAGGGACCAGCACTACTCCCGGAAAGAAAGGCTGGTTCATGAAGTTGACGACAAGCGGCACCAATCCAAGTGAGCGCTTGGTGGTGAATCCGACACTGATCGGGGGCATCATTTTCTTTCCCGCTTTCACTCCCAATACTGACATCTGTGTTGCTTCAGGCAATAGCGTAATGTACGGCCTGTTCTATAAGACCGGTACGGCCTACACAGATCCTGCTATTTTTGGCGTGAACGGCTCCGGCCAAGCGAATAAATCCGTGTCATTGGGAGAAGGACTGTCCTCCCAAGTAGCCATGCAGATTGGATCCGGAGGTACGCTCAACGGGTTTGTGCAGTCGAGCAATTCCTTGGTCACGAAAATCACGACAAAACCGATTGTGACTTCGTGGAGCCAATATATTTCGTGGATCAATCAGCGCAGTTGATGGATCATGCGAGAGGACATATCACATAAGAAATGTTCATGCAAAGGAAGGTCCTCTCGCGAATCATCTGTGCGACATTATTCCTTGCTAATCATTTTCTTATTGGTGTCGAGCTGCTCGGGTACCGACACACCATCCTCTCAGCGAACAGGTGCGACGAACCGCCCCCCGTCTCTGCGGACCGTCAAGATTCTTCCTGCCACAGTAACGGCTGGTGATGTTCTTTCCGTACAGGTAGAGGCGCATGACCCTGATCGAAATCCGCTGACGTTCAAGTACCAATGGTTCATCAACGAGCTCCAAGCCCAGGGCGAAACCCAACCTACCTTGTCCGGATCCACTCTCAAACGGGGAGATCATGTGTCCGTGGAAGTGATTCCATTTGATGGAACCGCAGAAGGTGTTCCGCTCCGAACGGAATCGTCTCTTGTCATCAATGCCCCTCCTTATATCACTCACGTTGAGATTGAACCCATAATGGAGTTACCGGAAAAAGGTGTTCGGGCTAAAGTTGACGGCGCCGACGCCGATCGAGATGAAATTCACTATGTGTTTCGATGGTGGGGTAACGACAAGCTGATACAAGAAGGAGAAGCAGAGACATTACCAGTCAGCGTATTCACTCCTCGCGACGTTCTCATCGTCGAAGTGATCCCTCATGATGCCGCCAGCCAAGGAAATCCAGTTAAATCGATTCCCTTTACGATCGGAAACAGTCCTCCTAAGATTCTGTCTTTGCCTCGTAATCCTGTGGACAGAGGCCGATACGAATACATGGTGCAGGCCATGGATCCGGAAGGGGATCCGATTGCTTTCAATCTAGAAGTGGGGCCACCTGGAATGGTTATCAATAAAATGACTGGAGAGATTGTGTGGGAACCGCCTTCGGATATGAGGGGGACTTTTCGCGTCAAGATAGTGGTTGAGGATAAGGAAGGGGGGAGTGCGTTCCAGGAGTTTACGCTCGTTCTTGGATAGGGCGCGCTCGACTGATATCGTGTTGACTGATATGTACAGCCGAGATGGGGACGGATTCGAATTGATTTCGACCTTGCGCAAAGAAAGTCCCTCGGCAAGAATTATCACCATTTCCGGCGCCGTTAACCCACACACTCTTTTACAGGCCACTCGCTTCTTGGGCCCTCCCGACGTCGTGAGGACACCAATCGGTCTAGTCGAGTTGCTGCACGCTGTGGAGTGTGCACTCGCTCATCTAGAATTGGGACATCAGGCGTAATAGATGCCTTCAACCACCCCGATAAGAGGTCATGCGCAAAGGCCGCATATCGGGGCGCCCAATATCTCCCCCTGCGGTTCGCACAAGACGCCGTTCGGCACCATATCACCAATTGTGGATGACGGCAAAGAGATGCGGCGCCCTTCACACTCTGCTACTGTGAGCCCCCCTTTTGGGACCGTTATAGGCCTCTACTTGCGTGCATTTGAGCGACAGCCTGCCTCTCAAAAACTCATTCTCAAAACGTGTGCGCAATTCGGACAACTGATTGGCGGGGGACTGGAGAGGCCGATCGGGACCATCGAAAACGCGGACGCGTGGACCTTCCAGACGCATCTCCTCACTCAAGATCTTTCGTGCTCGACGGTTTATAAAAGGTTAGGCCTGGTTCGTCGTGTGTTCAAATGGGCGAAAGCTCATGGATATCTCGAAGCAGAGAATCCGTTTGGAGGAGTACTAGTGTCGCCTGATGCTCTTAGACCGGCGCAGCGGACGAGCAAGCCATTTACCAAGTACCAATTGCGCGTCATCTTTACGAGTCAAGATTTCAGATCCCAGAAAAGTGTGCATCCTGAGCGGTACTGGCTCACGCTCGGTTTATTATTCACCGGGGCAAGGCGGGATGAGCTGGCCCAATTACGGGCCGCCGATATTCAGCTTCAAGATGACATTCATTACTTTGACGTTACCACAGTCGAAGACGATGGGGGACCACGTTTACGAGCAGGAATCTACAAGCGGGGAATCCCAATTCATTCCAAGCTTCGGGCACTCGGCTTTCTCGAATATGTGGCTTCCCTCCATCCAAACGGGCCCCTGTTTCCGCAGCTTCTACAGAAACCTGGTCGCTACGGTGCCAGTGTCTCAACATGGTTCTCTTCACTTCTGAATCGACTTCACATGAAACACCGCGCCTTGATACTACATAGCTTCCGACCCACCATGGTCACCCATCTCATTGCGGCTGACGTGTCGGAACAACTGCGGAATGCGATCCTCGGTCGCTCCAGCAGATCCGCACAGGATTCGCTAGACCGCCATGTTGGCAGCATACCGCTGACAGTCCTCCGCGATGCGATTGAGCAACTCGACTTCAACAATTACTTTTGAATAAGTTCACGAGAGGTACCACATTCCTATCACCGAATCATCGATTATTCAGATTGATGAGGCTTATATGAAGCGAGAGCTTCGCAGTCGAATAATAGATGCCAAAAGCCCTCTCAGTCGCCACTGTACACAGGCGCGGCCAGATGGTACGAAAACTGTTAGATGAGCCGCTAATTGTGAATTTTTTGAGGAAAACGGTCGAAAAGGCTACAACGTGAAACTCCTACCTTTGACTTCTGCCGGGGGAACTTGCCTCCCCTTATGTGGTGTTCCCAAGGGGTGTGCTTGGACCGTGAGGGGCGCATTGCCTTCCGAACGATTGTTCATCAGCGCCTACGCCCGCGCATGCGACACGGTGCCAGAAACCGTTGCACGGGCCGTAAGTAGTCTAGTAACAAATGG